>JBCBGJ010000190.1:0-5269 GCA_038526925.1 Pseudomonadota bacterium | reverse complement strand
TAAACTCTGGATTTACTTAAAGCGATTGAGGACAGCCGGGCCGCGACTTCCAAGAGCACCTCATCTCCAACCTCATGTCCATATGTATCATTGATCGGTTTGAACGCATCCAAATCGATAACGGCCAGTGCAGAAATCTCACTCAGGTTCGGGGTCTCTTGAATGACATCCTTAAACGCCCGTCTATTCGCGATCCCAGTTAAGGGGTCGCTATAAGCAATCGCCGTTATTTCCGCTGCCTGTAGCCGAACTTTGCGGGCTGCGCGCTCCGTCGTATTCGCATACGCCGTGGTTGATAAGCCGACACCAAGGGCCGCCAAACCACACGCGATGATGTTTAAGACGGCTGACTGTTCCACCGCGGGATCCAATGAAACCCACAAGGCCAATAAGAGGTAAAAAGCCAGTAGGCTCGATGTGTAGATCAAACACTTTTGCCAGCGGACAATCAGACCGAAATAAACTGGGGTCGCGGCTAAAAAGATAAGAGAGACGAGGCTGGACCCCGGATTGACCCACGCATTCCCGCCTAGACCGACCACAGCGCTGAAAATGAATATTGTGCTCGCTTCATTCAAGTTCTGAGTTGTTCGAAGGCGATGGATCGCGAAAAACATGCCGCTTCCGCCCATCAACAAGCACGTCGTCGAAGCTGAGGTGAGATCAAACCCTTGGGAAATCAGGATCACACCGATGCCAATCGGGACCGCTAGAATTGTCCAGATGACGAGGGCGCGCGTTCGCGCTCGCTTGGCTGCAGACGCATCGCTCTCAACCCGCGCGATGCGATCTGCCAATTTCAGCGTCGATCTCATGAATCCAGCCATTCCGCCGACCTAGCTGAATATGATGAAGGTCACTCCAATCTCTCCGCGCAATTTTAGAGCAAATTCAACTTAAACTATAATTTCATCGACGCTGAGACCGTCTAACGACCTAGAACATGCTCTGCCTAGACCGCGCAGGCGGGGCACTCTATCCCTGCCGCATCAAGGAATTTCGAATGTCGCTCAAATGGCTGCCCAATACGCTTACGATCGCTCGTTGCCTCCTCGCAGGAGGGGTTGCCTGGCTGATCCTGACGCTGCCGGCAACGTCGTTTTTACCGCTCATCGCATTTATACTCGTCGCCATGACGGACTTTCTGGACGGTTGGGCTGCCCGGCGCTTCGACGCGATCAGTAAGTTTGGTGCCTTCCTAGATCCCGTCGCTGACAAGCTCTTGGTCGGCTTGAGCTTGGTAGCCCTAACCTTGCTTGCAGATGGCCAATGGATTCTCTTGATCCCAACCATTGTTATCATTCTGCGGGACACGATCGCGACGGTTTTACGGTTATTCCCGCGCATCGAAATGCCGGTTTCCCAACTCGCGAAATGGAAAACCGCGCTAGAAATGGTTGGGATCGCGGCGCTCCTGCTCGCAGCGCCGTTCGGCAGCACCCTCATTACACATGTCGGGACCGTTTTAGTTTGGGTTGCGGCGACGCTTTCTGTTTATACGCTCGGGCTCTATCTCGGCGCGGTGATCGCGGACGTAAAACGGCCACGCTAAGTCTTAGCGCGGCCGTTTCATTCCGTGTCAGCAGCATCAGGGGGAGTGGGACGATGCGCCGTTTTCCTGCTTTTGGCGGCTCAGAGATGGAAAGTCTGCTCCGCTTGGATGTTGTGACATAGAGGCGTTAAAGCGCGCTTAAATTTCCCGTCAAAATTGTGCCGCGATCTGATCCGCAATGACGCCCCGTTTGGCGCATCTAACAGAATCTATGAAACAGATTTGGCAAAGATTCGCTCCGATCCTCTTACTGCTCGCTGCCATGGCGTTCATGGCCTTGCCTGCAGTGTTTGCGTTCGCGGAGGGCTAGACCTCACCAGTAAACGTCCGGGGCACCACCATTCGTCAGCTCGGTAAGGCGTCGACGCGTTCCCGGTGTGACATCGTCCGGCGGATGGTTTGGATCACACCAGACGATCTCGGAAATTTCTCGTCCAATCGGGTTGGTGCCTGTGCTCTCCCAATCTGAGGCCTCGACCAAATAGAAGCAGACATGATCATTCTTCATCACGCGATGGTTTGAGAAAATGCCGACCCAGCTTGGCGCTCCGAGGAGACGAGCACCCGCTTCTTCTTCGAGCTCTCGGCCAAGCGAAGTAAGAACCGTTTCGCCGCGCTCCACACCGCCACCAGGGAAATAGAGGCCTTTCACGTAGGTGTGTCGGACCAGAAGGATCTCACCCGCAGTATTTTTGACCGCGGCACGGACGCCCAGGGTCATCGGTCTGGACAGCCGGAACCAGGTCCGAAACAGTTTTGTGCGAAGATCAATCAAAGGGTGCTTCCTTTTGTTCTGGCAAATAGGGCTCGCCAAATCAGCAAAGACCGTTTAACAGGACGCCAGACTTTCAAAGGGCTGTCATCATGATCCACGCATCTGTCTGGGCCATTCTCGCAACTGTTGCAGTATTCGCAATCTTGAATCTGATTGATTTTCGCCGTCTCGATTAATCGCGACCCGAAAGAGCTGCGCCGCTCACTCTGACGCTTTGCTTCTGTCCGGCGCTATTTGAGCGGAGAGGGCGTTATGGCTATTCGTGTTTCTGAAGGACCAAAGCGCGCCCTAGTCACTGGGGCTGGCGCGCGGTTGGGCAAAGCCATGGCTGAAGCCCTCGGACAGGATGGCTGGTCCGTGGCCGTCCATTATCGCGGCTCGAAGACCGGCGCGGAAGCCACGGCGGCAACGATCAAAGCCGCAGGCGGCCACGCTGAACTTGTCCAAGCTGATCTTTCAAACGAAGAACAAACCGCAACGCTGGAACGCGCCGCGCAAGAAGCACTCGGCGGGCCGCTTACGCTCTTGATCAATTCCGCCTCAACATTTGAAGACGATACCGCGATTGAACATACGCGCGACAATTGGGACTTTCATATGGGCCCCAATTTCCGCGCGCCGGTTTTGCTGGCGCAACACTTTGCAAGGGCGCTGCCCGAAGATGAAGCGGGCTTGATCGTCAATATGATCGATATGCGCGTGCTAAAGCTGAACCCGCTCTTCTTCACTTATACGCTGTCAAAGTCAGCGCTCTGGACCGCGACGCGCACGATGGCGCAGTCTTTCGCGCCGAATATTCGCGTCAATGGGATCGGGCCAGGGCCGACACTTGAAAATGTGCATCAAGCCCCGGGCGAGTTTGCCGCCGAGGCGCAGGCCACTCTCACCCAGCAAGGCTCCAACCCAGGCGAGATCGTCAAAACGCTCCGCTATCTCATCGAAGCCGATAGTATCACTGGACAGTTGATTGCGAGC
This sequence comes from Pseudomonadota bacterium, assembly GCA_038526925.1. Classification (GTDB taxonomy): domain Bacteria; phylum Pseudomonadota; class Alphaproteobacteria; order Caulobacterales; family Hyphomonadaceae; genus Henriciella. The sequence goes on along the minus strand of JBCBGJ010000190.1, from coordinate 1,967 downwards.
GATGGCGGGCAACACTTGATGTGGCAGACGCCGGACGTCATGCTCTAGAACATGGATTTTGCGTCTGATACTACAGCACCAGCCCATCCCAGCGTGCTTGATGCCATCGCGGCGGTGAACACAGGGAGCGCGTCCAGCTATGGCGCGGACGATGTGACCGCGCGGGTGCGTAGCCTTCTGGCAGACACATTCGAGACGAATGATTTTGAGTTTTGGATCTGCGCCAGCGGAACTGCATCGAATGCGCTGGCTTTGTCGGTCATGTGCTCGTCAATTGGTGCCATAGCTTGCCACGAAGAAGCGCACATTGAACGGGATGAGCGCGGCGCGCCTGAATTTTTTAGCGGCGGCGCAAAACTGCGGCTCTTACCGGGGCACGGGGCACAGATCGATGAAACCGCCCTGCGAGACATATTGGCGCAAAATGATCCGAGCTTCGTCCATGAAACCCCGCTCGAGACACTGTCTCTTACAAATCTTACCGAATCCGGGACGGCCTATAAGGCGGAGACCATCGCCCACTATACCGCCTTGGCTAAGGCTGAAGGCCTAAAGACACATCTCGATGGCGCGCGATTGGCGAATGCGCTCGCGCACACAGATGCGACACCAGCAGAAATGAGTTGGAAAGCGGGAATTGATGTTCTGACGCTGGGCCTCACCAAGACCGGAGCGATTGGGTGTGAGATCATCGTTCTGTTTGGCCAGATGCGCGCGCAGTTCGAGCCTTTAAAGGCACGCGCGAAAAGGTCGGGACATATGCCGCCCAAAATGCGTTTCCTCGCCGCGCAAGCGACAGCGATGCTTGAAAACGGGCGATGGCTAGAGCTTGCTAAACAAGCCAACACTTCCGCCAAAGCACTTGCCAATCTTCTTTGCGCGCAGCCCGGTGTTTCGCTCGCCTATCCGACAGATGGGAATGAAGTGTTCGCGCTACTGCCCCCGGACGTCGAGGCAAAGATTAAACAGGCAGGCGTGAAGTGTTATCCATGGCCAGGCGGATCTTACCGTTTTGTGTGTAGTTGGGCGACGCCGCAATCTGATCTGGACGCGCTGCGCGACTTATTGGCTAAGCCCTGAGGCGAGCCAGCCCTGCATCAATTTTAAGAAGCCTTGAGAATCAACCGGTGATGCTTCTTGTCCGCCGAGCAATTGCTGGTGAAGGGTCATCACCAAGATCGGTGACAGCATCATAAAGGCAGAAGCTCTGCGCTCATTTTCGGTTTCTGGCTTTCCGGGCGTCGCGTCCATCTTGTCGGCAACAGCTTTTAAGGCCGGATCCAGCAGATATTCCAGATAAGCCTGACCTACCTTTTCGTCCGCCATGCCTTCAATGATCCCAAACGCGTGCGCGCGGGCAAACCCCCCGTGCGTCAGCCCGGCTTCGGTCACGCGAAAATACTCTTGGACAGCTGTCGCTGTATCCGTCGCGCCCGTCGCGATCACGTCCCATAGCGGAATTGCTCTTAGGTGGATGTGCTGGAGGATAGCGATCACTAGACCTTGGCGGTCTTTGAAATAGTGACGCAAAGTCGGTTCGGACGCCTTCGCAGCAATTGCAAACTGCCGCAGAGACGGACGCCGCAAATCATCATTCAGCGCAAATTCCGACAACGCGTCGAGGAGCGCAGTCTTTTTGGCTTCAAAATCGTGATTACGAACACCGGCCGGCCGCGGCATACTCTCTCCCAAACCCCACTTTGCACGGTCTAGTGTTGTAGACCTCTGATCGATCGTTTTGCAACTGCTATGCCGAGAATTGTAATTGGAGTTACAGGTCCCGGGCTTCGCGACGGGCTTTGAGACGTTCGGCGAAATCTAAGACGGGACCGAGGACTTTTCCGCCCGCTTGGCCGAGTTTCATCGCCTCTTGCAGGCGAAGCGTAATGAAGCGCTCAACCCGTTCAGAGTTTGGCTGCTCCAACCAATACAGAACAATTCTTGGGATCACGGCGCTCAGCAATGCG
>JBCBGJ010000189.1:0-5280 GCA_038526925.1 Pseudomonadota bacterium | reverse complement strand
TGTGGGATCGTACTCACACGCTCCAATAGCGATAGCATACCTGAAGACTTCACCAATCGAAGTCCGCAACCTTTTTGCGGTCTCATAGTTTCCGCGGTCTTCAATCTCACGAATAACACTCAGAATATCAGCGGTTTTAACATCGATGATTGGATAGCTACCGAAAGACTTTGTCGCCATTTCAAGCAACCACTCTTTTTTTCGAAGCGTTACATCGGAGAGCCCCTCTTTGGCCCTTTTGTTTAAGAGCTCGCGTGCTAACGCTTCGAAAGTGTGCGTTGTTTCTGCCTTTCGGCGAAGTTTCAGTTTCTTGATCTCCAGACCTGGATCAATACCTTTCGCCAGAAGGCGCTTTGCATCATCGCGTTTCTTACGGGCTTGAGCTAACGAGACTTCCGGATATCGACCAAAGGCCAACGTCTTCTGTTTTCCGTTAAAGCGATAAGAGCACCGCCACAACGGAGATCCGGTTGGATCCACCTTCAAATGCAGACCTCCGCCATCGCTGTATTTCTTCGTTTTTGTTTCCGGTCGCAATGCGCGGATCTTCATATCAGTCAAAGCCATGGGTGTTTTGATGCAACTTTCGAGCCCAAAATCCAGAAAATGCCCACAAAAGCACCAACATTTCTGTCGGAAGTACCCGCATGTTCCTAGATGCCCTGAGAATGAAACGGATTAAAAGAACCCCGCAACACCCTGATAATATTGATGTATTAGGCTCTTGTTGGTTCTCTTCGGGAAAAGAAATGGTGCCCCCACACGGACTCGAACCGCGGACCTACGGATTACAAATCCGTTGCTCTACCAGCTGAGCTATAGGGGCACTGGCGGGTCGTTTATAATGAGCGATCAGAAAGCGCAAGTCGTCATTACAAGATCATGCAGTTGCCACATTTCATCCCGATCCGGGCATGATTTCGCCCCGCGCCAGGCGTTTGCTGATCAAACGCAAGAAGGGAGCTGAAAATGATCAAACAAATCGCAAGCCTCGCCGCACTGACCGCCTCCGCGACTTTGGCCCATGCGCAGCCTTTGCCGGCGCCGCCAATGCAGACATACACGCCGGTCCAGACAGCCTCGTGCGATAGCCAGACCCTGCAAGTTTACTTTCAGGCGGGCGAAAGCGATTTGAACGCCGCGTCCAAGGCCTTGCTGAAAGCCGCCCAAGACCAATTGCATGGCTGCATAGTAGGTCCAGTTTCTCTGCAAGCGACCGCAGAAGACGCCGACACGGCGACACAGGCTGAAACCTTGGCAGAAGCGCGCCTCGAGACGGTCACCGCTGCACTGGAAGATTTCGATCTCGCGGGAACGCGCTTGCAAGCGAGTTATGAGCCGTCCGCCACGCCAAACAGTCTTGCTGCACCGATGACGCGGAGCGTCGAGGTGCGCCTATCGGCCTGGGCGCCGCAGATCGGCTAACCTTCAAGAGTTTCCTCCCAGATGCTCCTTCACTCTCCCACTCAGGAGCATTTGACCTTAACCCCCGGACCGCAAGAGCGATCCGGGGGCTTCTTTTAGTACGTTGAGGCCGTTTTAGTCGAAGAAAGACAAGACCGCGCAAGCGGCCACAATGGTTGCCACGGTATGGCTGCCATCCACGAAAAAGCCCATGAGTGACCCATACGGCGTATAGACCGTGTCATACGCGATGAGCGGCAGTCCGATCAGCAGGCTGAGCCATAAACCGAACAAGACGGCTGTGCCGAGTTTCGAGATATTCTTCTGTTTCATATGCCAGCCAAGGCCGAAGCTCAGCACCAGCGATAAAACAAAGCCGGCGAGCATGATCATCGGCTGCGGTCCGGCGTCTGCGGCGACTGTGGTCAGGCCGTCTGCGGTGAGCCACTGCATAGCGGATTTGGTCTCATCGGTAAAAACAGACCGTTCGCCGCCATCCATGGTTCTGTGAACACAAGCCCATACCAAATGAACCCGATAAAAAACATGGCGATTGCGGCCAGCAGCACGCCGAGTACGTTGACACCTGCAATTTTTGGCATTCTTCCCTCCTTAAGGATGTTTCCTTTATCCCATCTCGCGATTAGACAGGCCGAAATTCTCTGGTCGACTCAGTCTAACGCTAGGGAAACCTTAGAGGAACGAGACTCTTGAGTAAACGACGCATCCTGATCACCTCCGCCTTGCCATATATCAACGGCATCAAGCATTTGGGGAACCTCGCTGGATCTATGCTGCCCGCAGATGTCTATGCGCGCTTCCAAAGGCTGCGCGGGCATGACGTGATGTACATCTGCGCCACCGATGAGCATGGCACCCCGGCAGAGCTCGCCGCCCAGGCCGCCGGGATCAGCGTTCAAGACTATTGCGATGAGCAGCACGAGATCCAACGCGCGGCAGGCGAGGGGTTCTCGCTGTCTTATGATTGGTTCGGACGGTCCTCGAGCGAGGAGAACAAAATCCTGACCCAGCATTTCGCGCGCGTGCTGGAAGAGAAGGGCCTGATCGAAGAGCGCGTCTCCAAACAGGTCTACAGCGTCGATGATGGCCGCTTCCTGCCAGACCGCTATGTCGAGGGCACGTGCCCGCATTGCGGCTACGAAAAAGCGCGCGGCGACCAATGCGATAATTGCGGGCGCTTGCTCGATCCGGTGGATTTGAAAAACCCCTATTCGGCGGTGTCAGGCGGGACCAATATTGAGATCCGCGACACAGCGCACCTCTTCCTGTTGCAGTCGAAAATGCAGGACACGATCCGTGAGTGGGTTGAGGCGTCTAAAGATTGGCCACAGCTTGCGCGTTCTATTGCGCTGAAATGGCTGGACGAGGGGCTTCGCGACCGTGCGATTACGCGCGATCTGAAATGGGGGGTTCCGGTCCTCGGCGCCGATGGCAATCCGCGGCCAGGGTTTGAGGACAAAGTCTTCTACGTTTGGTTTGATGCCCCGATTGAATATATCGCGGCGACTGAAGAATGGGCGAAAGCCAAAGGCGGCGATTGGGAAAGCTGGTGGCGCACCGATAAAGGCGCTGATGACGTCGAATATGTCGAGTTCATGGGCAAGGACAATGTCGCCTTCCACACGGTCTCGTTCCCCGTGACTATCTTCGGATCCGGCGAGCCTTGGAAGGCGGTCGACAAGCTGAAGGCCTTTAACTGGGTGACCTGGTATGGCGGGAAATTCTCGACCAGCCAAAAGCGCGGCGTCTTCATGGATCAGGCGCTTGAGCTCCTACCGGCGGACTATTGGCGCTGGTATCTGATGGCGAATGCGCCGGAAGGGTCGGATGCGGCCTTTACCTGGGAAGGCTTCCAAGCCGCCGTGAATTCCGATCTCGCCAATGTGCTCGGCAACTTCGTGAACCGGATCACCAAATACACGGTTAGCAAGTTTGATGGCGCGCTGCCGGCCTCCGGAACCCCGGGCGAGGATGAAGCCTGGATGGAGGGTGAGCTGAAAGCCAGCCTGCAACGTATCTCTGATCACTATGAGACGATGGAGTTCCGTAAAGCAGCGGCGGAGACACGGGCGCTTTGGGCGGCGGGCAATGAATATCTGACCCGAGCAGAGCCTTGGGTGAAGTATAAGAATGATATTGATGCGGCCGCGGTCGGTGTGCGCACGGGCCTAAACCTGGTTGTGCTATTTGCAATCGTTGCGCAGCCACTCATCCCGAACACAGCGAAGTCGATCTTAGATACGCTCGGCATTCCCGAGGACAATCGCAAATGGCCATCGCCAGAGGATGAAGGCCTGCTGGACGCGCTGCCGCACGGCCTGCCGATCCAAGCGCCGCCGGTCCTGTTCCAGAAGATCGAAGATGCAATGGTCGAAGAGTGGACCGAACGCTTTGGCGGGGAAGAGGCTTAAATCATGCCCCTCCAAAACCGCGTTGATCCGTTTGGCTTAATTCACGCGGTGCCAGAGCGTGGGACGATGATGGGCAATCGCGGCGGGTGCTTCCACACTGAGGATAAAACGCTCAAACCTACGCATTGGAAAACGCGCCAATGGATCACCTGCGTGCTAGAGTTCAAAGACCGTCAACGCGAGTTGATGGCGGAGCGTCAGTATACGGAACTGTTCTTTCTCGACGAAGTGACGGCGCTCGCGGCGGGACACCGGCCTTGCTATGAGTGTCGCTACGGGGATGCCAAGCGGTTCCGTGAAGCTCTGGTGCGCTCTGGGGTGTTTCAGTATCGTCCGAAAGCGTCAGACCTCAGCGATGCGATTGCGGGGGAAATCCAGTCTGTCTTGAAGGGCAAGTCCGAGCGCGAGACGGTCGTCCCGGCAGAGCTTCCTGACGGCGCAATGTTCACAACCGGCGCCGCCGCGTTTCTGAAGTGGAAAGGCCAGGCCTATCCATGGGGGTTCTCCGGATATGACGCGCCTGTAGAGCTGCCAGAGCAGGGGCTTCGTTTGACCCCTCACATAACCTGCCAGGCCTTGGCGCACGGGTATGAGCCTGGGGTGCATGAATTGCTGCAAACCACATAGCCTTTTGCGGCAAGACAAAGTTTGGTGTTTATTTCAGGCTGCGTTCTGATACGGCCTAGCGCGTCATGCTTGATTTGAGTCGAAACCTCTTTTTTGCGCACGTGCCTAAGACAGGCGGGTCTTCGATAGAGCTCGCGCACGGGTATCGGTTGCCAAAAAATGTCTTGCTGCGCCACCACACGGCAGCTCAGATGATGGCGCATGTTCAAGCTCAAGACCTCACCCCGCCGGAGGCCTGTTTCATTGTGGTGCGCAATATCTATGACCGGCTAAAGTCGTCTTATCGTCATCTACAGGCCACGCATATTCGCGAGAAAGGCTGGGCCCGCGAGGGCTATACGCTGCCTGCCTATGTGCAGACGATCATCCGCTATTTTGAACGCGACGAGATCGATGTCAGAGGCACCTTGGTCTATCGCAAAGAAGCGCCCCGTCGGATTGCGGCGGATGTTCGTCATATCGAACGATTGGCCTGGTGGACGGACGGGTTCGATGGCGACTGGTCCTATTTACGATTTGAGAATCTGGCTGCGGAATATGCCCGCCAGATCGCGCCGCGGACGAATGTCTCCAATCTGCCTCGCTACAACGTGACAACGGCCGCGGTGAAGAGCCTTCCGAGTGATTTCGACAAACCTTCCCTCGCAGCGATCGCGTCGATCTATAAAGACGAAATCGCTCAATTTGAGATGCGGGTGCCTAAGGCCGATCAGAAAGTCCGTGTCGTCGAGTCGCAATGGCGTGGGCGCCAGGACTGGCGAAGTTTCCTCGCATAGATGCCACCAAGGTGGGCGACCAAAATAAACCGCTCAAAAGA
>JBCBGJ010000188.1:0-5326 GCA_038526925.1 Pseudomonadota bacterium | reverse complement strand
AATCGCGCGTTGCTCCTGCATCAGACGCGAGCTTAGCTTTGCGAAGCGTGACAAAAAGACCGGACATTTCGAAAAGTGTAGGCGCCGTGCGTGTGTGCCTTATATAGCGGCTATCTCAATAGTTGATTCGACAAGGAACTGCCGTGGACGTTGCGCTCTCGACCCTTCTTTCGCCGATAATTCTGTTTTTCGCTCTCGGAATGGCTGCCGCTTTATTGCGATCGCAAATGAGCGTACCGGAAGCCATCGCCAAAGGGATGGCGATCTATTTGATGATGGCGATTGGCCTCAAGGGCGGGGTCGAGATGTCGAAGAACCCGCTCACCACAGAGGTCTTACTTGTACTGCTAGCCGGGATCGTTCTGTCTTTCCTGATGCCGCTCATCGCCTTCATCTTTTTGCGGCTCACGACCAAGCTAGATCAGGTCAATGCAGCGGCAACGGCTGCGCACTATGGCTCCATCTCCATCGTGACATTCGTCGCCGCGACGGAGGCCGTTCGCTTATCGGGGTTAGACAGTAGCGGGCACTTGGTGGCTGTCGCAGCTCTCATGGAGACACCCGCAATCATTACCGCGCTATTTCTAGCCTCGCGCGGCGGCGGGGCGCGCGAGAAACCCGTGGCTGGGTCCGAGCAAGGTGAACTTGTCCGTGAGGTGTTTTTGAACGCTTCTATCGTTGTGCTGGTAGGCGCTCTGGCGATCGGGTGGATTGCCGGTGAAGAGGGTACTGAAACGGTGCAACCGTTCTTCGTTGATCTGTTCCAAGGGGTTTTGTGCCTGTTCTTGCTCGATATGGGGCTGTCTGCAGGACGCGGACTTCGCCAGGGGTGGCGGCAGCTCAGCGTTATGACTGTCGGATTCGGGTTATACATGCCGCTCATTTCAGCCTGTATCGCGGCTGCCTTCGCTTATGCATTGAACATGCCCGCCGGCGATGCGGCGCTATTGATTACATTGACGGCGTCAGCATCTTACATCGCCGTCCCGGCAGCGATGCGACTGGCGCTGCCAGAGGCGAAACCTTCCATCTATTTGACGCTGTCGCTTGGGGTAACCTTTCCGTTTAATGTAACGATAGGCATACCGATCTATATCTATCTCGCACTGCTAATAAACGGACAGGGGTGAGCCATGGAAAAGCATTTACGCATCGAGCTGATCATCGAGCGCATGGCCCACAAACGCGCTTGCCGTGTGCTCGAGGCGGGCGGCATGACGGGCTATACTGTCATCCCGGCTATGGCAGGTTATGGAAACTCGAAACGCTGGAGCCGAGACACAGACCTTTCCGCGAGCGGCGATATGGTCGTGATCATCTCAATCGGCGATGAAGCGAAGGTGCGTCCGGTGCTCGCCGAGATCGGCGATTTGCTCGGTGCCCATATCGGTGTGGTGACCGTGACGGAGGTGGAAGTCCTCCGCCCCGGCCGTTTCTGAGGATCGCCTAGTCTTCTGAACCGCGTGCGACAGCTTGCGCGATCAATTCGCGTGCTTTTTCGACACCCGACCAGCCTTCAACTTGGCTCCACTTGCCTGTTTCCAGGTCCTTATAGTGGGTGAAGAAGTGCGTGATCTTCTGGACAAGAATGTCGGGAAGATCGTGATAGGTGGCGATTTTATCGTAATAAGCGGTGAGCTTTGGATGCGGGACCGCGAGGATTTTCTCATCCGGGCCTTTATCATCGGTCATCATCAAAACGCCAACAGGGCGAGCGCGAACAACACTGCCAGGGACCAATGGGCGGTTGCCAACAACCATCACATCAATTGGGTCACCGTCGAGGCTCAGCGTATGCGGGACAAACCCGTAATTACAAGGATACCGCATCTCGGTGTAGAGGTATCGATCGACAAACATCGCGCCGGACGCTTTGTCGATTTCGTATTTAATCGGGTCGCCGCCCAGTGGAACTTCCACGATGACATTGAGATCATCAGGTGGATTTTGGCCAGCGGTGATTTTGTTGATGTCCATGGGAGGATGCCTTTTCCAACGCGCTAATTTTCGCTGCCCGTGCAGGATCGCGGCCAATACGTCAACCGGTTACAGGGCCATCGATTCAATTGGTTGCAGTCCCGCTTATCAAGCGGGCGCGCGAAGTGGCCTATTCCACCACGGAATAGTTAAAACTGATCGAGAGTCTTGGCTCTTCTGTCCGGCCCGCCAGGACCTCGTGCCGAAGCCAGCTTTCCCACATTAAGACATCGCCTGGTTGTGGCGCACGGTAGGCGAATCGCGCAGCCGTTTCGGGAGCGTCCTGCTTGAGGGGCGGGGTTGCCATCATCATTGCCAGACGCGGATCTTCAAACTTGATGCGCCCGGCGCCGGGAGGGGTTGCGATGTAACAAGTGCCGGAAATCACGCTGTTTGGATGAATATGTCCGGAATGGTGGCCACCCTCTCCGAGGATGTTGATCCATAGACTGTCACAGCTGAGCCGAGCCGACCCCAGATCCCAAAATCTTGCTTCGGCAAATTGGTATGCAAATCCATCAAGCGCTGTCACGAGGTCGGCAAACGCTGGCGCTCTCAATGGAAGGTCGTCCAGCGATGCGTAGGACGTATATCCAGGATAGCCTTCCTGCTCGCACCAATCGTGTCCGGCCTGGTCACCGTCTTCGATCATCCAGCAGGCGTCATTCAGCTCTTGCAGGAGCGCGTCCTGGGGGAGACGGGTGTGTTGGATATGGCTGGCGAAAAGTACGATTTGAGTCATGCCGCTCTCATAAGGTGGAATTGCCCGGTGACAATATCGGCGCGCTGCGCTCGTGCGGACAAGGGCTCTCGGGTCCATCATCACGATTGCGTTTTTCAGCTTGCGTTCAAACGAAGAGTCTGTTCTGAATAATATATAAATTGTTCAACGGTAAGGAGGCGACCGTGGCTCAGACCAGGTTTACAGTGAACGGCGAAGATCGCACGGTGGAGACGGATCCCAGTACGCCGCTCCTTTGGGTGATCCGCGAGCAACTCAAGCTAACCGGGACAAAGTTTGGATGCGGAATTGCGCAATGCGGTGCCTGTACGGTCCATTTAGATGGAACGCCTGTGCGATCTTGCTCAACGCCTTTAGCTGCGGCTGAGGGCGCGGAGATCACAACAATTGAAGGCGTCGCGTCCGAGGATGGCACGCGCCATAAAGTCCAAGCCGCTTGGATCGAACACCAGGTTCCACAATGTGGGTACTGCCAATCCGGACAGATCATGTCGGCCGTTGCGCTGCTCCGCGACAATCCGAACCCCACCGACGACGACATTGATGCTGCCATGCGCGGGAATATCTGTCGCTGCGGCGCCTATGGTCGCATTCGCGCCGCCATCAAATCAGCCGCTAGCGCCTAGGGAGATCGATCATGGGAAAATGGACCCGTAGAGGATTTATCGCAGCTGGCCTTGTGGGCGGCGGAGTTTTGGCCGTGGGCGTTGGCATTCGCGAAGGTCATCGTGCGCCGAAATTGGCTCATCTTGTTGCCGATGAAGACGAAACACTCGTCAATGTCTGGGTGAAACTGTCCCCTGACAACACGATCACAGCAATCGTTCCGCACAGCGAAATGGGGCAGGGGGTGTTCACCTCCATGGCGCAAATGCTGGCGGATGAAATGGATGCGGACTGGGAGAAGGTCACATTTGAGCAAGCGCCGGCCCATGAGGGCTATGCTAACTATCCGCTCGGACGTGAATTTATTTTGGGAGACACCAAAGTCCCAGGCTTCGTGCAGGATTCTCTCAACGGAGGGTTCTTGCGGATTGCGCAATCCATGGGGCTGCAAATTACCGGCGGAAGTACGGCCGTCCGATTCACTGGAATGGGCGGTATGCGGATCGCAGGTGCCGCGGCGCGCGAGATGATCGTGAAGGCGGCGGCCAAAGAATGGGACGTCAAAGCGAGCGAGCTCAGCACGCGCAACAGCATGGTTCTGCATGAAGCGAGTGGCCGCGAGGCCCCATACGCAGAGTTTGCGGAACGCGCTGGGAAAATGTCTCCCCCGACGCAGCCGAAGCTTAAAACACCCGAAGAGTTTACGCTCATGGGCAAATCGTTGCCCCGCTTCGATATCCCAGAAAAGACTGACGGGACCGCAGAGTTTGGGATTGATGTTGATCTGCCGGATATGAAACATGCCGCCGTCATGGGGGCGCCGGTGCTGGGTGCAGAAACCGTAAGTGTTGACGACACTTATGCGCGCGACATGCCAGGTGTGATCAAGATCCTGGATAAAGGAACTTTTGTAGCGGTGGTTGCCGATGGGTATTGGCAAGCTGAAAACGCGATCCGCCAGCTTGAGGTCACGTGGAGCCAAACGGGCGCGGAAGACCTTGATCAGGCCGAGATATTCGCCCGGATGAGATCAGCGATTGATGCCGCTGATGGGAAGGGTGAGAAAGATATCGATATCGGCAATGTCCAGCGCGCCTCAGAGGCGGCAGCCCGCGTCTATGAAGCAGAATATACTGTTCCGTTCCTGGCGCACGCCGCGATGGAGCCGCTCAACGCCACGGCGTGGCTGCGAGACGGCAAAATCGAGCTTTGGTCAGGCCTACAGAACCCGCTTGCGGTTCGAGATGAAATTGCCGGCGCCTTTGATGTGAAGAAGCACGATGTCATCGTGCACAATGTTTTGCTCGGCGGAGGGTTTGGACGGCGCTCCAATCCGGATTATCCGCTGATGGCTGTCGAAATTGCCAAAGAGTTTGATCACCCGGTCAAAATGATTTGGTCGCGCGAGCAAGACACGCAGCAGGACTGGTATCGCCCAGCATCCGTCAGCCGGTTTAAGGCAGGCCTCGACGACGCGGGTATGCCGGTCTCTTGGGATAATATGTTCACCGAGAAACATGATCCGCCGGAGGCCTCCCATATTCCCTACAAGATCGATAATCAGCTGATCCAATACACGAATGCAGAGCACCACATTCGGTTTGGACCATGGCGCTCGGTCGACCATACCCAGCACGGTTTTTTCATTGAGAGCTTTGTCGATGAACTGGCAGACCAAGCCGGCATGGACGGCTATGCCTATCGGCGAAAGCTGTTGGAACATTCGCCGCGATACCTTGCAGTTCTGGATGCTGCCGCGAAGGCGGCCGATTGGGGACGTGAAGTGCCCGAAGGCCGAGGTCTCGGTATCGCGCTCGTCGATTCCTTTGGAACCGCGGTTGCGCAAGTGTTGGAAGTCGATGTGACCGGACCCGAGCCGCGCGTCGTCCACGTCTGGTGCGCAGCGGATCCCGGTTATGCCATGAACCCTGATGGCTTTATCGCCGTAAAGCGCGGCCGTGAGACCATAAATAATCCCGCTTTCGATTTGCGCGACGCCGT
>JBCBGJ010000187.1:0-5349 GCA_038526925.1 Pseudomonadota bacterium | reverse complement strand
GATGCGCCTTCTGGAGCCAAAATATCTATACACGACGAAAGGCGGTGAACGGACAGACTGGGCGCATCGGCCCTGAACGAAGCGCTTTGCGCGCCCGCACCAAGACGCGTTTCGCTTCAGCGCCTGGATAAGAATGGATTGGCAATACTGTGATGTCACCGCTTTGCCGCTCTATCACCGATAAGATCCGCGCAAGATCCGCCGCCCGGTGCACCATCACATAGGTACCTTTGGGGCGCAGCGCGAACAGCATGGCATTGATCCAGTCTTTAAGGGGTACGCTCTCCAGATAGGCGGCCTCTTTGCCAGCCCCCGGCGCCTGGATCTTGCCAGTTTCGAAGAAGGGGGGATTGGAAAACACCAGATCAAACCGGTTCTGCCAGTCATTTGGAAGACTTGTCGCGGACCCTTCCACGACTTGGACGCGCCCACTCAACCCATTCGTCTCAACGCCTCTTTTAGCAAGCGCGGCCATATCTGCATCGAGTTCGAGGCCCGTGAAGCTTGTTTGGGACAGTCGAAATGCAGCCGGCAGCAAGGCGCCCCCGGAACCGCAGCCAATCTCCAAAGCTTTTCCAGTCTGGGTCTCATCCAAACTTGAAGCCAGTAGCAGACTATCCGTGCCTGCTCGGAATCCTTTCGCGGGCTGAAACAGTTTCAGCCGCCCATTGTAGAAATCATCGCACGTGATTTCACTCACGCATCCTTCTCCACATCGCGCAGGACATAGCGCGCACGGTCTGCAAGGTCGGCCCGGACCGTAATACGGATCGGGATCATCGGCCCGCGGCCGTCGATCATGGCGGTATGCTCGTCGAGCACAAACGGCTCGATTCCTTCCTCTGTTAGGATGTGCCGGATATAGGACAGCTTCACTAAATCATTGGTGCGAAAGACTTCTTCCAAATCAAATATCTCCAAAATGCTGCATGCGGTGGCATACCGCAGCTGCGCGCGCTCACATTTGCGCTATTGTATGGATAAAGCAGTAAAAGTGGAATAGGACCAAGGTCGTGACCGCTCAAACCAATCCTTCCAAGACGCCAGGCTACGCCGATATTGTCGACCGCATGCAGTCTATGCTCGCCGACGACTTAGATGCCACTGAGCGTCTGCTCGTCGAACGTGCGAAAAGCCCGGTTGATGTGATCCCGGATTTGTCCGGATACATCGTCTCGGCGGGTGGGAAGCGCCTCCGACCAATGATCACGCTGATCGCCGCCCAAGTATGCGGCGGCACGAATGCGGGAACACACGCCCTGGCAACGGCGGTTGAGTTTATTCATACCGCAACGTTGCTCCACGATGATGTGGTCGATGACAGCGATCTGCGTCGGGGCAAAAAGGCCGCGAAGAATGTGTGGGGCAACAATGCCTCCATCCTGGTTGGCGATTTCCTATTCGCGCGCGCCTTCACGCTGATGGTTGAAACAGGCAATCTGGAAATCCTCAGGATTCTCTCGAACGCTTCGTCGGTGATCGCAGAGGGCGAAGTCCATCAACTCGCCGCTGCCAGCCGAACCGATCTCCCCACCGAGGAGTATCTCGCGATCGTCGAAGCGAAAACAGCTGCCTTGTTTGAAGCGGCCGCTGAAGCTGGCGCTTTGTCATCCGGTCCGGAGGGTGAAGCGCATGCCGCCGCCCTTGCCTCATATGGCAAAAATCTCGGACTAGCCTTCCAAATTGTTGATGACGCGCTTGACTATGGCGGCACCACATCTGTGATTGGCAAAGCCGTCGGCGATGATTTTCGTGAAGGAAAATCAACGCTTCCTGTGATTATTGCGCGGCGTCGTGGTTCAGCTGAGGATCAAGCCTTCTGGGACCGCGCCCTCAATATAGAGACGCAAGAAGAAGCTGATTTGGCGCATGCCATTCACCTTATTCGTTCAACGGGTGCGGCGGAGGCGACGGTTTTGGAAGCTCAAGCGTATGCAGATCTCGCGAAAGCGGCGCTGCGATCACTACCAAGCGGCGTTTGGCGGGATGCCTTGTCAGATTTAGCGGACTTCTGTGTCAGCCGCGTCCACTAAATAATTCTCATAGATTTACTTGCCTGAAACCTCCGAGGCTGAGACAGTACAGGCATGTGGCGTGTTCTGACTATTTCTGCTTCGTGCATCGCAATCACGGCCTGCGTGTCGTCCAAACAGCCGGTTAACCCGGTACTGCTCGAACGGGCCGAAGCGGCGACCAAACTTCGCGGCGATATAGATACGCTGTCGACCTTTGCGGTCGCCAAATATGCGGGCATGACGGAAGCCCCTTTGAAGTCAGCACAAAATTATGCGCGCCTGCTCAGCAGCGTGTCAGATGATCCCTGGGTAGCGGAACAAGCGATCTATTCGGTCATGCGTGTTGGCGAGATCGAGCGCGCCGTGAAACTTGCCAAACGCCTACCAGAGGAGACGATTGCTCAAACGGAGCTTCCGCGCCTTTTATTGGCCGTCGACGCGGTGAAGCGCGGCGACAATGATGACGCCTTCTCATACCTGACAACGCCATGGAGCAGTATGTACCATGCCATGCTCGCGCGCAGTCTTGCGGCATGGGCCTTGGTTGAAGAGGACGCCGACACCGCGATCAGCTTGCAAAGCAATGCCGGCGGCACCGAGGGGCTTTATGCCGTTATCGGCCAGTCGCTCCGTGCGATTATGAAAGCCAGTGTCGGCGATGAAGCAGGCGCGCGTGAAGACTTGGAGTTTTTGTGGTCCGTCGACGCACGCTTAGCCATGGGCGTTGAGGCGGAGGCGCGCCTCTTGGCGTTGAACGGAGACACTGAGACAGCGCTCAGCCGCTTAAGCGATTTCTATAATGAAGTCGGACGTCATCCTGCGCTCCTGGCGCTCGCGGATGAGATTCAAAACGGGACAGTTGCGCCGTTTCCTAAATACACAGCATCGCAGGGAACGGCTCTCTCATTCTACCTGGCGACCGCACCACAGGTGTCTCAAGGTTTGGGCGACGCTCCAGCCGTCTACTTTTCGATGGCGGTCTATCTCGACCCGGATCTAGACGTCGCTAAAGCGCTTTGGGCGGATACGCTCGATCAAGTGAACCGGCGGTCGGAAGCGATTGATATCCTTACCTCAATCCCAGACAGCTCGATCCATCATACAAGTGCGCAAGGTCAGCTTGCATGGGCTCTGCGACGAGAAGGGCAAAATGAAGAAGCCTTGAAGGTGGCGCGAAAAACGCTCGCCCGGACGGACAATCGAAACATACGTATCCAGCTCGCAGACTTGCTCCAGTCGCTTGGGCGAGATGGAGAGGCAGCAGCAACCTTTACCGACGTTATAGAAGCCGATGAAGCAGCAGGCGTATATGACTGGCGGATATACTATTATCGCGGCGGAGCGCGGGAGCGTCTCGGCGAATGGCCGCCTGCTGAGAACGATCTGAAGACAGCAATGACGCTAAATCCAGAAAACCCCACGATCATGAACTATCTCGGCTATAGCTGGATTGATCGCGGGATAAACTTGAACGAAGGCCTGGATCTCATTGAGCAGGCCTTGCGTCTCGCACCTAACAGCGGCGCGATCACGGATAGTTTGGGATGGGCGCACTATAAAATGGGCAATTATGAGCGCGCGATCTTTTATCTAGAGCGCGCAGCCGCCTTAGAGCCTGATCTGTCGGAAATTCTGGATCATCTGGGTGATGCCTATTGGCAAGTTGGACGCTTCAAAGAGGCCGGCTTCCAATGGGAACGCGCCCTCAAATATGAGACGGACGAAGATGAAATGAGCCTGCTGCGGAAGAAACTGAGCGGCGGTATCGCGCTCTTGCAAGCCGCCACCCATGACACCTTGCCCGCCTATCCATGAGCCAGTTGCAAGAATTCGCACCGGCTAAGGTCAATCTCTCGCTTCATGTCGGTCCCCCAAAAGATAATGGACGCCATGACCTGATCTCTCTGGTGACCTTTTGTGATCGGGAGGTCGCCGACACAATCACAGCGGAACCAGCCAGTCATTTCAGCCTCGCGGTCGATGGCCCTTACGCAAAACAGTCTGGACCGGCCAAGGATAATCTGGTTCTGCAAGCGGCGCGCGCGATGAATGATGCGCTAGATGGTAACGCACCTCCTTTGGCATTCCGGCTTCAGAAGAACTTACCTTGCGCGGCGGGGATTGGCGGCGGGTCTGCAGACGCAGCGGCCGCTTTGCGCCTGATTATACGCGCGCATGGCGGCGACCGTGTACAAGCACTTGCCGAAACCATTGCCCCCCTCTTAGGCGGCGATGTCTTAGCGTGTTTGATCAATTTACCCGGTTTTATGACCGGTGAAGGCGATACATTCGAGCCGGTCCTTAGTGTGCCGAAGCTGCCTGCAATCTTGGTCAATCCGGGCGTCGATTGCCCTACCGGCCCGGTCTTCCGCGCCTATGATGAAGGCGCGCCTGATCACATCCCAGAACACCCGCCGTTGCCTGATAATCGGACGGCAACACGAGCGTTCCAGACCTGGCTGAACGAAAATACGCGCAACAGCTTACAATCTTCTGCGATGAGTATGCATCCGGAAATCACTAAAACCCTCGCCTCTCTGCAAGCGCTGCCAGGCGTGCGCGCTCTGCGCATGAGTGGGTCCGGCGCAACCTGTTTTGCGCTCTTCGATAGCCTTGAGGCCGCGGCAGACGCAGCCAGAAATTTAAGCGCGCAGCACGCAGAGTGGTGGGTGCGAGCCACGCTATTGGGCGGTGCTTAATGAGCTGGTCGACCTGGATCGCACCGGCAGGGTTCTTTGCGATCAGCTTCGCGGCGGGGCTTTTTGCATGCGCGCTCGTCAAACGCATGAAAGTTGTTGATGCTCCAGACGGCATCCGGAAAACACAGGCTCAGCCGGTCCCTCGGCTCGGTGGAGTGGCCATCTTATTTGGTACTCTGATCGGTACAGCGCTCAGTTTCCTGATTCTCATGGTGGGGTATGGAATCGACTCCGTCGCTACTCTTTCGGATCTCATTGTTGGGGCGTTCCAAACGAACACTCGTCTTGGGATCGCGATAGGCTTTGTCTCGATCTGCTTTTTGATCGGCCTATGGGACGATATCTGGACCGCAAATACGAAACTGAAGCTCGCTATCCAGACATTCAGGCCAGAGGCGAGGCCAAGCGCGGCAAACAGTGCCCCAAGCCCCAAGGCGCCGGCATCTCCAGCATAAATCTGCCCACGAATATTATGAAGCAGGAACGCGCCGATCGCGCCAAAGAGCGGGAACCACCAGATCATGGCGCTCCAGGTTCCGGAGGTTGCTGCGATCGCGGCCAAAGCCGCAAGCATGATCGCAAGACAACCAATCGCCAGACCATTTGACCCATCCATGAAATTCACAACATTAACC
>JBCBGJ010000186.1:0-5377 GCA_038526925.1 Pseudomonadota bacterium | reverse complement strand
AAGAAGACCTTCAACGAGCCCCAACGCGCCGCCAGACAAGAAGTCGGCATATCCGCGGAAGTCTGCGCCATACTGGAAGTCTGAATCAAACTCGACCGACTCATCAAAATAGAAGCCGCCGACCATCCAATCGAAATTGGAGTCAGGGTTGTTAGACGTGAACCGAACTTCCTGAGTGAAAGTATCGATGTTGCCATCATTCTCGTTGAACCCGATCAGGTCCGCCGATGTGAAATCAGAGTCCTGATTGGTAAGAGACTCGACGTTCCGGAATGCGGTGATTGTGGTCACATCAAATGCACTAAACTCTTTGTCGATCTGCAGCGAGATACCGGAATTGGTGATTTCGTTTTCCGACGCGAAGTTGCCGAAAACCTCATAGGAGAACGGATCTTCAGCGTTGACGGCACCGCCCAAGGCACCGATGATTGGACCTGTAGGGCCGTTGACCAAATTGCCCGCGACACAACAGACTTCGTCAATCTCATCATAGTCACCGATTAAACGAAGCTCGAGTGTTTCGCTCGGTGCGAACAATAGCTCACCACGAATACCCCAGCGATTACGCTCGTTGGTCTTTTCGCCGGTCGCGATGTCTTCTGCGTATCCGTCGCGCGTGTTTACATTGCCTGCGAGGCTAAACGCGACATTCTCCGAGATTGGCCCGGTGATGTCAGCCTTTCCTCGGAATGCGTTGAAGTTCCCCAGAGTTGCTTCAACAGACCCTTGCGTTTCGAATTGCGGTTTCCGCGTTACGATAGAGATAACACCCGCGGACGCGTTCTTACCAAACAAGGTCGACTGCGGTCCGCGCAGCACTTCGACGCGCTGCAAGTTGGGAAGATCTGAAATCTGCGCGGCAGATCGTGAACGATAAACGCCGTCCACGAATACACCAACGGAAGGCTCGATGCCGACATTGTTGGCGCCGTTCCCAAAGCCGCGAATGATAAAGTTTGTGTTTGCCGACGATTGCAGCTGTCCAACACGCAGCGACGGAACGACCGATTGAAGATCGTTGAGATCTTGAATCTCAGCTTTCTCAATCGTTTCATCATCAACGACTGATACCGCAACCGGCACATCCTGCAGGGTCTGCTCCCGCTTGGTCGCTGTGATTGTAATTGTGCTCAAACGACGTGCGTCTGTATCTTCTGCCTCTTGCGCGACGGCGGTGGTTCCCGCGCCCGCCATAAGGGCAGTCATTCCAACGCTAAAAGACAGCGCAGCTTTGATTCCCAAACGGGAATCGAGTTTCTCGTGATCAGCCAAGGTTTCCTCCGAAATAGCCAATTTTTTTGGATCGCCGACTTTAATTGTCGATCTGTACAATAAGTCTTGTCACGTTGCGTTTGGCGCGACAAGCGGGCGGGTGTAAAACACAACTTAATGTGACCCAAGGGCAACGCGCACGCTTTGCATCCCTCTCCCAACCCTCTTATTCCGGCCGAAGCGTTTTATTCAGAAAGCCCTGTATTGCGGCGTTGGACGGTTCAGGGTGGCTCATCAATGTCCAGTGGTTCGCGCCCTCAATTGTGATGACGTCGAGTTGCTTCGTTACCGCCCTCAACATCGGAATAAACTCCGGGACAAATGCGCGATCTTCGCTCCCCCAAATTAAAAGCGCTGGAACAGTGATTTCCTGGGGCGGCAGTGGGAAGAAGTCCTGGTTTGTTATTTCATTTGGCAGCGGGACATTCGCGCGATACCAATTAAAACCACCATTCGTGGCAGCCGCGGGGCGAAGCGCCCACCCAAATAATTCATACTCTTCTTGCGTGAGTTCCACCCGCTCCAAAAGCCCGCCATAAGCGCTTCTCCAAATACCCTCTCCCGGCGCAGTTTCACGCACACTTTGGATACTGGTCTGCGACATCACCGCCATATAGGTAGAGGTTCTTTGCTGCTGCTCATTCGACCTTAAAAGCTCGAGAAAAACGTTGAATGACGGGGCATTCATGGCGACGACAGCGTTTAAACGGTCGGGCTTCGACTCGGCGAATGCGAGGGCCAGCGCCCCTCCCCAATCGTGCCCTATAAATGTGAACGGTGAGTCCCCATTCAGGTGGCGAGCCAAGGCATCCACATGCTCAATCAGCGCGCTCAACTTGTAGGCGGACAACTCATCCGGCTTATCTGAAAGACCAGCTCCGAGCGCGTCCAAGACGACTACTCGGTAATCGCGCTTTAAAGCCACCGCTTGGTCATAGAAAGAGAACCAGAATGATGGGAACCCGTGATACAGGATCACCAGCTCCCCCTCGCCCGCTTCAACATAGTGAAGTTTATTGCCGTCGTGCTCGAAATATCCTTCGGTAAAGAATAGACCGTCCGAGACATTTCGATTCGCATACTCGAGCGCAGGATCTACGGCGCGCTCTGCAACAGCTGGCGGTATCAAGGTCGTATCAGCAGAGTGTTGATCTTCTTTAGCAACGCACGCGGACAAGATCGCCAAGGATAAGGCGCCCAAACAAAACCGAAAAACTCCTCGACCAACCACCAGTTCACCTCGACCTGACCTTACCGTTCCAAACCTCTTTGGTTAGGCTTCTTGGAACTTGAGCCTGTACTTTATTGGTCAATTCGTCAATAACGATGACTGGCTGTTGTTGAACCGGACTCCCGTTGTGGCATCTCGCAAAAAAAGACGTCTTTTGTACCCGTCACTTTCAGCTTTGCTTTTCGCGGGGCTGTTATCAGCCTGCAACGCACCCACCGTAGATGAACCAGTTTCTGACAACTCCAATGCGATAGAGTCGAATGTTGACACAGCGGCGTACGCGGAGGGCCTGTACCAGGGCCTATGCGCAACCTGCCATGACGGTGCGGTCGCGGAAGCTCCAACCAGACAAGCGATTGAGATGCTCCAATCTCGCGCGCTCTTGAACGCAATGACGACAGGCGTGATGGCCCCGCAATCTGCGCGGATGTCGAGTTTCGACAAAGAAATCCTAGCGACGTATCTAGGCGCGGCAGCGGATGACGCAGAGCGGCGAATGCGAGAGATGCCAACTTGTGAGGGCCAGCTTGCATTTTCCGAACCGCCGAAATGGAACAGATGGGGCGGCGACCCTCAGAACACGCGCTTCCGCACCAGTGAGCAAACCGAGATCGATACTGGAAACGCCAGCGAACTCAAACTGAAGTGGGCGTTTGGGTTCCCAAATGCCGTGAGGGCTAGATCACAACCAACCGCAACCAAAGAGGCTATTTTTGTTGGTAGCCAGGACGGTACAGTTTACGCGCTGGATACTGAAACTGGCTGTGTTTGGTGGGAATTTTTTGCCGAGGCAGAAGTGCGCGTCGCCCCCACAATCAAAACAGATGGTGCGGGCCTACCTGAGACTCTGATCTTCTCTGATTTCAACGCGAACGTATACGCCGTCAACGCCCGCACAGGAGAGCGGGTTTGGAAAACATCCGTTCGCGACCATCCCGTTACGACATTAACGGGCTCCCCGACCGTCTTCGAAGACCGCGTCTATGTTCCCATGTCATCAACGGAAGTCGTGAGTGCCTTCAACCCCGATTATGAGTGCTGCACCTTCAGAGGCGGCATCGCCGCGTTGGATGCAGAGAGTGGCGAAAGACTATGGGTGTTCAATACCGTAGAGGAGCCGAAACCTACGCGCGTCAATTCCGCTGGTACTCAGATGTACGGACCATCCGGAGCGCCCGTTTGGTCCGTTCCGACGATCGATGAAAAACGCGGCTTGCTTTACTTTGGAACAGGCGAGAACTACACCGCCCCCGCCAATGAGCTCAGCGATGCGATCATCGCTCTGCAATTGAGTGACGGGGAAATGGTTTGGTCCAATCAAACCATCTCTGGCGATACGTGGAACGGCGCCTGCGGAAGCACGAACGCGAATTGTCCCGAAGAACGCGGGCCAGATTTCGACTTTGGGGCCCCGCCAATCCTGACCACGCTCCCGAATGGAAAAGACATCATACTTGCCGGACAGAAGTCTGGAATGGTTTTCGGGATGGACCCTGATAATGGGGGCAAGACGATTTGGTCAGCGCGCGCTGGAATGGGTGGATATAATGGCGGCATCCATTGGGGCATGTCTTCGAACGGCGAAACCCTGTTTGTTGGCATCGCCGACACGCCAGGTCATCACATGACGGTCGGGCCGCCACGTTATGGCGTCCATGCCTTTGACGCAGAAACCGGCGAACCGATTTGGTCGATGATTGAGGAAACGCTCTGTGAGGAAAGAGAGACGAGGTGTTTTCCGTCTGCCTCCTCCCCGCTTACTGCCACTGAAGAGTTGGTCTTTGCGGGCTCACTTGATGGAACGATGCGGATCTATTCAGCAAAGACCGGCGCCCTGATTTGGGGGTTTGATACGCTCACCGAGTTTGACACGGTGAATGGCGTACCGGCGTCGGGTGGGTCTATAGATAGCGCTGGCGTCGTTTTGATAGATAACAAATTCATCGTGAACTCGGGCTATGATAAGTTCCGCCTTCAACCCGGTAATGCCCTTCTCGTCTTCGAGGTTCCTGACGCAACAGGAGACGCCCCATGAAACGAATAGCTATCGGCCTTTGTCTCGGGGCGCTTTCTGCCTGCGCGACCTACACGCCAGCCAATGAAGCCTCGTCCCCTAATGGCGAGAGCAGCGCCAACGCCGAGAGCACCATTAAGGGCCTTCGCTATATTATGGTATCGGTTTCCGACATCGACGAAACATTAGACTTTTATGGCGGCGCCGTCGGCTTGGAGGTCACACAACGCTATCGCCTTGAAGGCGATCAAATCGACTCAAACTTACTCACCCAGAGTACGGATGAAATAGACGTCGCATTGGTCAAACTGACCAACACTTATTTGAAACTCGTTGACTTCATCCCCGATGACAAAACACGCGGAACCCCGCGTGCGATTAGCGGTCCGGGCTACACACATATGTGCTTTAAGTCTCCCGCCACCGATCCGGCCTTCGCTAAATTTGAAATCGCTGGCCTTGAGCCAATCTCTCGCGGCGGCGGACCGGTAGACCTGTTCGGCGCGGGCACCGAGTATTTTTATGGCACGGATACAGACGGAACAATGATCGAAATCGAGATCGACCAAAGGCCAAGGAGAGAGGACGCTTATTGGATCGGTCATGTTGCCAATGTCACGCCAGATATCGACCGAATGGTTGAATTCTATGAAACCTTGCTAGGGTATCCAGTCCGCCGCCGCGGCGCCCTGTCTAATAATCCGCGTGCCGACGATATCGCGGACATTGATGATCTTAAAATGCAAGGCGCCTGGTTCGCAACGAACAATATCGAACTCGAATTTTGGCAGTTCGAAAACCCGCAAACACCGGCGAGAGCCGCACCCGCCAAACTTGATCCGATAGGATACAGCGCGATC
>JBCBGJ010000185.1:0-5378 GCA_038526925.1 Pseudomonadota bacterium | reverse complement strand
ATCGCAGCGCCCAGACGGTCGAGCTCGAGCATGGCGGAAGCGTGCCCTATGACGCGCTGATCATTGCGACAGGCTCTCGCCCACGCGCGCTCCCTGTTGAGGGCGCAGATTTAGATGGCGTCTTTGATCTGCGAGATCTGGCCGATGTTGAGCGCATTCGACCGAAAATGATTAGCGGGCACAAGATGGTGATTGTCGGGGCAGGCTATATTGGCCTAGAAGCCGCCGCTGTCGCGCGCCAAATGGGATTAGAAGTTACCGTCCTCGAAATGGAAGATCGTGTGCTGGCTCGGGTCACGAGCCCGATTATGAGCCAGTTCTTTACCGATGAGCATACCCGGCAAGGCGCTGACATTCGCACAGGTGCGCGCCTCGCTTCGTTGAAGGGGGCTGGCGGAAATGTTTCGCAAGCGGTCCTCGCTGATGGCACCGAGCTCGACGCTGACATTGTCCTGGTCGGGATCGGCATCCTGCCGAATGTTGAGCTCGCCGAAGACGCGGGCATTGCCTGCTCCAATGGCATCCTGACCGATCAAGATGCGCGGACCAATGATCCGCGGGTGTTTGCAGCAGGAGACTGCGCGGCGCGCCCATTGGTTCATTATGGCCGCAAAGGCCGGCTTGAGAGCGTTCACAATGCGATCGAGCAAGGCAAACTGTCTGCGGCAGCGATTATGGGCAAACCGCGCCCAACCGAGGACTGCCCTTGGTTCTGGTCCGATCAGTATGATCTGAAGCTCCAAATCGCGGGACTCAGCCAAGGCTATGACGAAACGGTTGTGCGGGGCGATCCAGAGGCGCGAAAGTTCGCGGTCTTTTATTTGCAAAATGGCAAGCTGATCGCCGTAGATGCCGTGAACAGTCCGCCTGAATTCTTGGCGTCCAAGAAAATGATAATGACAGGCGCGCGACTTGCAGCCGAGACACTTAGCGATACATCAAAATCCATGAAAGAGATTGCGGCAACGACCGCTTAAGGAGACCAAGCAGACATGGCTACAATTATATATGTCGATCACGAGGGCACAGAACGTCCTATCGAAGCCACGAATGGCGAAAGCGTGATGGAAGCCGCGATCAAGAATTCGATCCCGGGCATTGATGCAGATTGCGGCGGCGCCTGCGCGTGCGCAACGTGTCACGTCTATGTCGACGAGGCCTTCATGGGCAAAGTCGGATCACCAGAAGACATGGAGCAATCCATGCTCGATTTTGCTGAGAATGTTCAGGCTAATTCGCGCCTATCCTGCCAAATCAGTGTCAGTGATGAGCTCGATGGCTTGAAAGTCATGACGCCAGAGAGCCAGCACTAATAACTCTATTAAGTCTTCAAAACGCCTCCACCTTCACCGGTGGGGGCGTTTTTGCGCCCGCTGACGTGGCGTGACGCCTTGGTGCCGGTTCAGAACTCACTATTTCAAGTACAACTATAATTCTCCCTGAGGCCGACTAATGACCAGCTATACTGAGCTGCTTTCCAGCCTGAAACGCCATCCTGATCACAGTGTGGATGCGCATATTCCAGAGACTTGGATGCAGGGGCGCACCACATATGGCGGGCTCACCGCTGCGCTATCTCTGCAAGGCGCGATGGGATTGGTTGATGACATTCCCATTCGGTCCGCGCAGATCGCGTTTGTCGGACCCGTTGGCGGAGATATTAAGATTACGCCAAAACTGCTGCGCCGAGGCAAGAACACAGCTTTTGTGAGCGTTGATATCACCGCAGAATCCGGCGTGACCGCACAGTCCATTTTTGCGTTTGGGAAAGCAAAAAAGAGCGCGCTTCACTTTGATGATATGCCGATGCCAGAGGTTCGCGCGCCCGAAGATATCGAGCCTTTTTTTGCGACTGACATCCCGCGACCTGGCTTCACACAGAATTTCGACATGCTGATTGCCCTTGGCGACCGACCGCTTTCTGGGTCTGATAAAACGTCGATTGGCTTATGGATGCGCCACATCGATCCAAACACGCCGCAAGACGCCACCGCTGTGCTTGCGATTGGTGACGCGCCGCCCCCTGCCGTGCTGTCCTTGTTCTCAGAACGCGCTCGCATCAGCTCTATGACCTGGATGGCGGAGTTCATGACAGACGATATCGCGACGGATCCAGCGGGTTGGTTCTTCGCGCAGCATACGGCACAGCTCGCCAAAGATGGCTATTCAAGCCAGTCCATGCGCCTCTGGAACAAGCAAGGTGAGCCGGTCCTGGTTGGGCGCCAGACGATTGCAGTTTTCGGTTGATCGCCTATCCCGTTGAGACGGGAGGATCTGCGATTGAAGCCTGATGAGATTATCGCTGCCATTGATGCGGGCGGGACCAGCTTCAAATGCGCGCTGGTCCAGGGCGATGGCGACCTGGTATCAACTTGGCGCCTTCCGACGACCACGCCGCAGGAAACCCTGGCGGCTTGTGCAGATGCGTTTCAACGAGAGTCTGAGGCATGCGGGCTGAGACTTATCGCACTAGGGATTGCGAGCTTTGGCCCGGTCGATATTGATCCAGGCTCTTCGGCATATGGCACAATCACGGGAACGGCGAAGCCTGGTTGGTCGGACGCACCCATCGGTCCTGCTTTGTCTGAGGCCCTGAAAATCCCGTTTCACCTGGATACAGACGTCAACGCTGCGCTCGCCGCAGAAATGCGCTGGGGCGCCGCGCAAGGGCTTGGCAGTGCTGCTTACATGACGGTGGGCACGGGGATCGGTGTAGGCATCTACTTGAACGGGGCTTTGGTAGGCCGCCCGACGCACCCTGAATTCGGACATATCCGCGTCGCGCGACATGTGGATGACCGAGACTTTCACGGCACTTGCGCCCTGCATGGCGACTGCTTGGAGGGATTGGCCTCGGCAAACGCCTTCGAAGCG
Source organism: Pseudomonadota bacterium (assembly GCA_038526925.1). Lineage (GTDB taxonomy): Bacteria > Pseudomonadota > Alphaproteobacteria > Caulobacterales > Hyphomonadaceae > Henriciella. The sequence goes on along the minus strand of JBCBGJ010000185.1, from coordinate 2,504 downwards.
CGTTGGGGCGATCCGACCCTGGTCTCCAGTGATCATGCCGCTTGGGACGTTGAAGCGTATTACCTCGCGCAGGCCTGCACCAATTTGTATCTGACCACTCGACTTGAGCGGATCATCATTGGCGGCGGCCTGCTCCAAGCGGACCACCTTTATCCGAAGATCCACAAGCAGTTCGATCTGTTGATGCGAGATTATCTACCTGTGAAGGGCGCAGATCTGATCGCTGCGCCAAAACTTGGCGAGCATGCAGGGGTATTGGGAGGCGCCGTGACGACGCTAAACGCGCTTAGTTGACGAGCGCGGCCTTGAGGCTTTCCAGGTAAGACACTTGCTCTTCGAGCACGGCGCTGCCGTCTTTGCCTTCAGCGAGCAAAGCCTGACGCGTTTCGTCCAGCTCTTTCTGGACACTCTCGGCCGAGACGCTGTCCATATTGACCGCTTCTTCAGCGAGGATGGTGAGGCCGGCTGGTGTCACATCAGCGAAGCCGCCGCGCACGAAGAGGCGCATGGTGGTTTCACCGCCATCTTCCACGCGAACAACGCCATTTTTGAGTGTGGTCATGAATGGCGCGTGATTGACGAGCACGCCAAACTCACCGTCTGAACCTGGTGCAATCACGTGATCAACCTCACCGGAGAACAGCTCCCGCGCAGGTGAAACGAGTGAAAAGTGCAGTTTGTCAGCCATGAGACACGCTTTCGTCTGGAAGGATCGGCCCGCCGGAGCGGGCCTAATTCAATGTGCTTATGCCGCGTCCGCGAGCATTTTCTCAGCTTTTGCTTTCGCTTCGTCGATCGAGCCAACCATGTAGAAGGCCTGCTCTGGCAGGTGGTCATACTCACCTTCGATGAGACCTTTAAAGCCGGCAACTGTGTCTTCGAGTTTCACCTGGACACCAGGTGAGCCGGTGAAGACCTCAGCCACGTCAAACGGCTGTGACAGGAAGCGCTCAACTTTACGCGCACGAGCCACAACGAGTTTGTCTTCTTCAGACAGTTCGTCCATGCCGAGGATCGCGATGATGTCTTGCAATTCTTTGTAGCGCTGCAGGATTTCCTGAACGCCACGTGCCACTTCATAGTGGTCCTGGCCGATGATCAATGGATCGAGGATACGTGATGTTGAATCGAGTGGATCCACAGCTGGGTAGATGCCTTTTTCCGCGATTGAGCGGTTCAGAACCGTTGTCGCGTCCAAGTGCGCAAACGAGGTCGCTGGCGCAGGGTCGGTCAAGTCATCCGCAGGCACGTAAACCGCTTGTACAGAGGTAATCGAACCTTTGGTGGTGGTTGTGATCCGCTCTTGCAGGGCACCCATGTCGGTCGCCAGTGTCGGCTGATAGCCCACCGCAGAGGGAATACGGCCGAGAAGCGCTGACACCTCAGAACCGGCTTGTGTAAAGCGGAAGATGTTGTCGACGAAGAACAGAACGTCCTTACCTTCTTGGTCACGGAAGTATTCCGCTTGAGCAAGACCGGTCAGAGCCACACGTGCACGGGCCCCTGGAGGCTCGTTCATCTGGCCATAGACCAGAGTCGCGCGGCTTTCACCTTCGAGATCGATCACGTTCGCGTCCTGCATCTCGTAATAGAGATCGTTACCCTCACGTGTCCGCTCACCGACGCCAGCAAACACAGAGTAACCACCGAACAGTTTCGCGATGTTGTTGATCAGTTCCTGAATAAGAACGGTCTTACCAACACCGGCTCCGCCGAACAGACCAATCTTACCACCCTTTGTGTATGGGCAGAGCAGGTCGATAACTTTAATCCCGGTGACGAGCACTTCCGCTTCTGTTGATTGGTCAACAAAGTCAGGGGCTGGGGCGTGAATTGGCGCTGTGATGTCTGAGGCGACAGGGCCGCGCTCATCAATTGGCTCACCGACAACGTTCATGATGCGGCCGAGTGTGCCTGGGCCAACTGGCACCATGATTGGCGTGCCGGTATCCGCGACCGCTTGACCGCGAACCAGACCCTCAGTCGAGTCCATCGCGATTGTGCGAACGCCGTTCTCGCCGAGGTGCTGCGCAACCTCGAGAACAAGGCGGTTGCCGTTATTTTCACATTCTAAAGCGTTTAGAATGTCTGGAAGGGCGCCATCGAACTCAACGTCGACAACAGCGCCGATAACCTGGCTTACGCGGCCAGTCGCTTTTGAAAGGTCCATGCGAGGCGTCTCCTTAGGAGCGGGTTTAGGTTTCGGTGCAGCCTTCTTAGGGGCCGCCGTGGTTTTCTTTGCTGTCGTTTTCCGAGGTGCGCGCTTTTTCGGAGCGGGCTTTGGAGTTTCTTCAGCGTCGGGTTTTTTGTCGCTGCAATATAACCGTGCCCGTCAGGCCCAAATCACAAAAGAGCTGATCGAGATCATCTCTGGCGCGGAAGCGCTGTAGGAAGCAAAATATGGCAGACGACAAAAAACCCGACGCTGAAGAAACTCCAAAGCCCGCTCCGAAAAAGCGCGCACCTCGGAAAACGCCAGCAAACACAGAGTAACCACCGAACAG
>JBCBGJ010000184.1:0-5397 GCA_038526925.1 Pseudomonadota bacterium | reverse complement strand
GAAGGGGTCAGCGTGTAGACGGCGGTCTGACCTTCCAGGCTGCGGATCTTGAACAACGCCGCCGATTGTCCTGATCCAATCGCTTCGAAGCCGATCTGCCCAACCAGACCACGATCGCCGCAAAACAGCTGAGGTTCGTCGTAGGTGCAATGGTCGGGAAAGATCGGTTCGAGCGCCGCATTGCCGTCTACGGTCGGTCGCAATTCCCAGCTCACCGTGTACTGCCCCTCAGCAAATTCACTAATCCGAAGCACCGCCAGTTCAGTGACATGAGCCATGGCTTGTGCGCCCAGACTCAAGGCAAGGAGAAAGAGAATGAGCGGTCTCATCGCTCTGCCCCCTCATCCTCCATAGCCGATCCCTCGGATGTCGATCTGTCTGAGAGTAAAGTCGGTTCGTATGAATAGGTCTCGACCGGGTAACGTGCGAGAAGCGCGCGCATCACCCGATCTTCTTCTTTGTTTCGCTCTGCTTCGACCCAGTCGCCATGTATCGCGGCGCGCACCGTATCGAAGTCTTGCATAACCCGGTCAGTGGACCCCAGATATTTCACAACTTGCCATCCCTGCGGCGAAGGCAAGGGTGTCCATTCATCCAAGGTCAGTTGTTCAACAGAAGCGACAAAGACCTCATTCAGCAATTCCACCATGAGTGCACGAGGCCGGTTTTCAAATCGAGCAAACGGCGCAACAGGTCGCGAAAGCCGTGCACCGGCCGCATCCGCCGCATTGGCCGATTTCGCCACTTCAATAGCTTCGGACTGAGAATCCGTATCCAGCCCGATTACAACAAAGCTTATCAGGGCTGGGATCGCATAGTCCGCTTTTCTCTCCTCATACCAGGCACGGAGCTCCGCATCGGTCGGGGGCTGGATGACGATCCCACTGTTCATCATCAGCCGCATTCTCTGCACCATCCGCTCTCTAAGCATCTGGTCGCCATGATCGAGTTCTAGGTGCTTGGCTTCCCTGTAGAGGGCTTCGTTCAAAATATGGACACGCACCAAACGGTCCATTTCGGTTTTTGTCGGCAGTCGTTGGCGGTTGGTTTCAAAGATTTGCGCGAGTTCCGCCTGCGTGGCGGCATCAATGCGGATAAGGTTCGGATCCTCTTGCGGTTCTGAGACGAGCCGCGAGACGCCGAGTAGGACCAGTCCGATGACTGCAAAATGCAGAAGCGGCTCTTTTAGCACGTGCATCAACTTGTTCATTCGAACCCCAGAATGAAATCCTACACTTGTTCAATCGAGTGTCGGCATAGTGCTGCCTTCAACGCAGCCCAAGCGAAGGTTTCGTGACAGCGTAGCGACGGATTAGTCCGGCTCATCGAACGGTTTGCGGTCTCAAAACGACGGACGCTTGAAAGCCACCTAGCAGTTGCGATTGCTGAATGCCCGGAGAGATCAGGAACAGTCTTCACACAGAGAAAGCGTCGCAAATCCTTCAAAAAAAGTTTGCAAAATTGGAGATGACTTTGCCGTCCCACGCCCATACCCCTTGCACAAAGTAGGTGCGAAGACTCTCAGCAAATCGCTGACCATAAAAAATCATGGGGGCTTTCATGACAGGGTTTCAGAAACAATCCGTTCGGTTGCTAGGTACCGCCGGTGCGGCAGCGCTCATCGCGGGCTCGGCGATCGCTCAAGATATCTCTGCAGCAGAAGCCAAGGTTGAAACCCTCGCTGAAAGAGGCGGTTACCTCGCCGGAGACAAGCACAATCATAGCACCTGCTCCGATGGGGCAATGGCGGTTCAAACAGTCGTCTCTGAGTCACTGACCACTTATGGCCTCGACTGGTTTGCTCAGACAGGCCACGGCGGCTCATTCGACCGGGACTGCCGGTTCAGTGATCCCGAGTATGATGGCTCCGAAACGGGATCGGGTGCTTTCTGGGTCGACACGGTTGGCGAAGAGAACATTAAGGGCGACAAGAATGAGGGCCGAATGTGGCGCTGGCAAATCCTCAATGAGTTTTCCTACGACTTACAGCGCAGCGCCCGCGATCTGGCAGGCAAGGCCGCCTGGCTCGGCATCGAGCACAACGCACCTGGCCACGAGCACGTTTCCATGGCCATCCTCGACGGCCAATTCGATACGCCCGGACACTCCTATCACACAGGCCAATTCGATTATCTATTCGACCGCAATGACCGCGATACGTCCGGTGGGGAAGAGAATGATTTCGAGAACCCCGCCAATCGCGGTATCCCAAAGCCTGGCGTGATCGATGGCGTATTTGACAGCGAAGCCGTCACCGGACTTGCTGGTCGCGACGTTTCTGTCACGGCTGTGCGCTGGCTCGCTGAGAATTTCGGCGACAGCGCTTATTACGTCCCCGCTCATGTCGAACGTCAAGGCGGCTTTGTCTCCGATGACAATCGCGGCTGGAACGTTGAAGACTTGCGCGAACTATATGATGCAGGGCTTCTAACTGAGGGCCACGCGGCTGGCACCTCGATCGTGTTTGGCGGGGAACTGCTTCCAGGACATCAGTTCGCAAGCGGAGGTCGCGGGTCCTATAAGGTCTCCCGTCCGTCCTCCGGCTTCGGCACCTACGGGGGAGCTGGCGCATATATCGGCGCAGAAGTTTCGCGGGCTGGCTTCGACTTTGACGGCGAAATGGCGATCACCAATGCCCGCCTGACGGAAATACGTGATGAGTTTAACGCCTTGTTCGACAACCGTCTGACCCAGCCGTCCGGTGCCGACCAGTATGATCAACTCAATGCCTGCGCCGATTGTGAAGACGCTGCGCCAGAGGGCGTCTCCACGTCGTCGCGTGAGCAATTTGTTTTGGGCCGTCCAGGTCTCGCCACGATGTGGGATGCCCTTTTGGGCGAGGGTCGCAAGTTCTTTGCTTTCACATCGTCCGACTGGCACAATCGGGGGGCCTTTGGCCCGTTCGAGCCGCAATCGACGCTCGACCCTTGGCCAGGCGAGTATAACAAGGTCTATGCTTACGCCCATGCCGAAAGTGCCCCGACTCTTGCGGCGAGCCAATCCATCGTTGACGGTATGCGAAACGGCAACGCGTTCGCCGTTTTGGGGGACCTGATCGACGAATTCTACTTTGTGATGTGTCAGGGCTCTCGCTGCGCGACAATGGGTGAAGAGCTCGTCGTGCATGACTATGGTGGAGACGTGGTGTGGTACGTGAAACTTCGTGACCCCGCCGGCACGAACTTCTCGCCATACACGTTCAGTAACCCGTCGCTCCTCCAGCTCGGCATCAATATCCCGATGAACGAACCAGTTCTTGATCATATCGACATTATCCGCGGTGAAATTTCCGGTATGATCGAGCCAACTGATCCGGAATTCTCCAACAATGTATCGAACCCAACAGTGGTATTATTCGATCGCGTGTACCGCGCTGACTTCACCACCGATGGTGAGTACCTCATAGCCTCCGGAACAATCCCGCATTCGGACTTCTCCACTGACCAGTATTTCCGCATCCGCGGAACGAATATGCCCGTTGGCACCCCGAACGAAACGGATGCGGATGGCAACCCCCTGCTAGACGACTATTCCGCGCTTATCCCATGCACTGCGGAGCCCGAACAAGTACCGACCGCCATCGAGCTCGATCCGCGGTTTTCGCCATTCTTCAAATCGCGCGAAGCGACGGGTGGACGCGGCGGCGGTGCGCCTGGCGCTTTGTTCGACCCGACGGCTTGTCCGGAACACCTGCCGGTCGATGAAAATGGCGTGAAATATCTGGATGCCGATGTCGAGGCCTGGGCCGATCTTTGGTTCTACGCAAATCCGATCTTTGTAAACGTGAAATAATTCGGAGGTGGCGGTGCAGTTTGCAGACTAAGTGCGAACTTCAATCTGAACTTACTCCACCCACGGTTTAACGCCATTTCACCAGAACCGATCCTCTTTAAAAATACGGGTCAGTTTTTGTGAGGCAGACCAGATTGCTCATCACCAGAGGCTTAGATGGGGCGAATTTAAGCCACTTGTAGACAACCGAGCACGGATATTTTGGACCCTAAGCAGCCTTATCCAGGAATAGCTCTTAACGACCTCTCCCGATGTCGCTGCAGATAATAGCAGCGGACAGCGGCTCGGCCGCGAAAACCGCACAAGACCTTGCTAGTTAATTGTCGAGACCTATTCACTAGGCTCCCCAGTTACAAGGTCCATCTCTCTCGCCAATGTTGTGATAAGAGTGTTCGCTTTGATCAGCGACCGCTGATTCTGCTCGTGCTGTTCATTCCATTCTTCGGTGCTCGCAGCTTTTGCTTCAAGCGCAACGATTGCAATATCTTGGTTTTCCAAGACCTCTTCCCAAGAAAAGAAAAAAAGCTCGTCCGCGGTAGACTTAGAAGATAGTGCTTCAAGCTTGGCTATTTGGACTCTCATTTGAGCGATGAGTGTGACCGTCTCACGATTATAGCGTTCGTAAGCACGACGAAACCGCTCCTCATTTTCCGGTAGTTTGGACCCAAACCATGAGACATCTAATGCTACCGTTTCGTAGGTGAGAAAGGTTTGTGCGATGTCTTCCCAAAGGGCTTGTTTGGCATCTTGAAGCGATGCTTCTTGAATCTGCTGTGTCTGCAATCGCATTTGCCGGTTTTCAATCTGACCGTTGATGAACATCATAACAATTGGAATCAAAATGCCCGACAATAGAAGCAAGATGACCTTCTCAGCGAATGGCGACCAAAAATCCCGCATGGCTCTTTTTTTCTGAGAATCCATTTTGGCCTCCAGTATTCGGTCACTCCACTAGGATTAACTGATAAATCAAGCCGGATGACAAAGCTATTACCGATAAAAATTCGCGCTATTTCAGAAAGTTCTTAAGTTGTTTGTATGGCCTTCTGCGGTTCGCACCTGAGCTTGATGCACAAAGATAACCGCTATGCAGTGACGCAACCATTCGACTACCTTTGGTACTATTCCGTTCTCAGCGAAAAACTGTCAGAATTACAGCGACCGGTTTAGGGCGTTCTAAGCCTTTGAGCTAATGCCTGCTTTCGCTCGCACCAGTGATTCATCTGGCATTTCCTCGCAGACTCGATAGAGTATTGTGCTCCACGAAGAACAAAGCTCAGAATGAGGTTGAAGTGTCCAAGAACGAGAAAACATCGAGGAAGGTAGCTACAATTGCTGCCAAAGGGCTCAAATCGCCCGAGAAGCTAACAAAAGCGGAAATCAAAGCGCTGGCGGCATCAGCGCTCACCCAAGCACCAGATAATAAGAAACCTGCTAAGAAAACAACGGCGAAGAAAGAAACTACCAAAAAAACACCACCCAAGAAAGCTGGTGCTTTCTTTGTAGCCGGCTTCTTAGCAGCCTTTGCTGCGGGCCTTTTAGCAGCAGCTTTCTTGGGTGGTGTTTTTTGGTAGTTTCTTTCTTCGCCGTTGTTTTCTTAGCAGG
>JBCBGJ010000183.1:0-5411 GCA_038526925.1 Pseudomonadota bacterium | reverse complement strand
TGAGTTTTCGCATCGCTCAGAAAGTCATTCTCGGAGCGATCTTGTTTGATCGCGGCGACTTCATCGACTTTATACGCGACGATTTGATCGAGCGCCGTGCTCATGAGGATTGACCTTTCGACGCGCCGACCAGACGCGCGAGTGTTTGTGCAGCGGAGCCTGAATCGATGGCCTCGGCGGCTTGGTCTGCGGCTGATTTCAAATCACTCGCTTTGCCGAGAACGAAAAGTCCTGCAGCAGCATTCAGCAGGACGGCGTCTCTAAATGGGCCAGGGCGTCCGTCGAGCAATTCGGTGATTGCGGCTGCATTTTCCTCTGGCGCACCGCCAGCCAAGGCGCTGAGCCGGTTACGGGAGAGGCCGGCATCTTCTGGAGTCACGGTCAGCTCAGTGAGCGCGCCGTCTTTGACCTCAATGATTTGGGTCTCTCCTGCGATTGAGAGCTCATCAATCACCGTGTCATCGGTGTCTGTTCCGTGCACGACCCAGGCGCGTGCGACGCCAAGATCACGTAAGGCTTCGGCCATCGGCCGCAACCACCGCGCTTGGTTCACACCGAGAACTTGATGGGTCGCAGAGGCCGGATTCGAAAGCGGGCCGAGCAAGTTGAAAATAGTTCGAATGCCAAGGCTTGCGCGCACCGGCGCGACATGGCGCATGGCGCTGTGATGGCTGCGCGCGAACAAGAACCCGACGCCTGCTTGTTCGATGCAATCACGAAATCTGTCCTCTGTGAGATCAAGTTCCACACCGAGGGACTCGAGAACATCAGCGCTGCCGGTTTTAGGAGGTACAGAGCGATTGCCATGTTTTGCAACCTTGCCGCCTGCAGCAGCGATTACAATCGCGCTGGCGGTCGATGTGTTGAGGCTCGTCCAACCGAGGCCGCCAGTCCCGCAAGTGTCGAGCGTTGGTCCGTCTAACTCGATCGTACGGGCGTTTGACCGCAGAGTTTTAGCGCCTGCCAGCAGCTCAGCGCCTGTTTCGCCGCGCACAGCCAGTCCCATTAAGAAAGCACCGATCTGTTCCGGCGGGATATCGCCAGTTAGAATGGTTGCGAACGCCGATTCCAACTCTTCCGAGGACAGCGCATGCCCATTGGCGAGCGGTTTCAAGATCGAAGACAGAGAGGCCATAGCGGCTCCTTTTAATGCTGTGCTCGTGGATGCCTAGACAGTCTTGAGGAAATTCTTGAGCAGCGCGTGGCCGTGCTCGGTTAAAATACTCTCCGGATGGAATTGTACGCCAAACACAGGACGATCTTTATGGCGTACGGCCATGATCTCTCCGTCCTCTGTGAAGGCATCTGCGATAAGGGTTTCGGGGAGGTCGTCAGGTTCGATCGCGAGCGAATGATAGCGGACGACGTTGTAGGTGTCCGGCAGTCCCTCGAAGAGCGGACCGTTTTCATGCCGGATTTGATTGATCTTGCCATGCCGAATTTCCTGCGCCGTCACGATTTCGCTCCCCTCGGCCGCCCCAATGCTTTGGTGGCCGAGGCAAACGCCTAGGATTGGTAAATCGGCGGGCGCTTGCTGAACCAGCTCGACACAGATGCCGGCTTCATTCGGCGTGCAGGGGCCTGGGGAGAGAACGATCCCGTCTGGCTTCAATTCGAGAGCCTCGGCAACGCTAATTTCGTCATTGCGGACCACTTGCGTCGTCGCGCCGATTTCTTCGAGATAATGGACCAGGTTCCAAGTGAAGCTGTCATAATTGTCGATGACGAGGATGCGCTTTGCTTGGGTCATTGGTCGAACTCATATCTGGCCGACAGGGCCGCCGCTTTTTTCAACGCATTGGCTTTGTGGACGGTTTCATCAAATTCGTACTGCGGATTGGAGTCGAGCACGACTCCGCCGCCTGCTTGGATGTGAAGCTTCCCGTCTTTCAAGACAGCCGTTCGCAGCGCGATACATGTGTCTAAGTCGCCATTCCAACCGAAATAGCCGATGGCGCCACCATAAATGCCGCGCGAGTGTTGCTCGAGCTCGTCGATAATCTGCATCGCCCTGATTTTTGGCGCACCTGAGACGGTTCCCGCCGGGAGCCCTGCCAGAAGGGCATCAACGGCTGTTAGGCCTTCACGCAGATCCCCCTCAACGTGAGAGACGATGTGCATGACATGGCTATAGCGCTCGACGATGAAACGTTCGGTCACTTCGACGCTGCCATATGCGGCAACCCGGCCAACATCATTGCGGCCAAGATCGAGCAGCATCAAATGTTCCGCGATCTCTTTTTGGTCGGCGAGTAGGTCGGCTTTGCGCTCTGCGTCTACCACCGGGTCTCCTGACCGAGGCCGCGTTCCCGCGATTGGGCGGATTGCAACGCGGCCATCACGAACCCGTACCAAAATCTCTGGGCTCGAGCCGACCAAGCGGACATCGCCAAGATTCATATGGAACATAAACGCTGACGGATTGAGGCGGCGCAGCGCGCGGTAGAAACTGATGGACTTACGATCGAACTTGGCGCTGAAGCGTTGGCTAGGGACGACTTGGAAGATGTCGCCTGCTTTGATGTATTCCCGTGCTGTTTCGACCATGCCAAAATACTGATCTTGGGTCGTGTTTGAGGTGAACTCCAGCTCATCGTCGTCGCCCTCGCGCGGCGAAAGGGGAGGCAATCGTTCAAGATCATTCTCAACTTGATCTAAAAGTGCCTCAGCAGCCGCTTCGTCGCCTGGCTTATGGCGACCCACCATGATCAGCTCTTGATAGAGATGATCGAAGATCAAGACCACGCCGGGGATCATCAATAGCGCTTCGGGGACGTTTAGCGCATCTGGTTTCGTAATTGAAACCGGTTCGACGTGCTGAATGAAATCATAGCCGATATAGCCGAAGACCCCGCTGGCCATTGGCGGAAGATCGGTTTCATCGCCGGCATCCGCGAGACCAGCTTCCACAAAACCTCGCAGCGCTTCAACGGCTGAGCCCTCAACACGCTCAGCGTCAGTGAATTCTAAAGACGAGCTCGCTTCGCCAACTCCATCCAAGACGCGCATCCAGCGTTGCGGATGCAATCCAATAAAAGAGTATCGTCCCAGCCGCTCGCCACCTAGAATGGACTCAAACAGAAACGTTCCTGGCGTATCAGCGCCCAGCTTCAGCATTGCCGAAACGGGAGTTTCTAGATCGCCAGGCCGCCTACGGACCAGTAACTTGTCACGGCTCATTGTTGTGTCACAAGGCTTCGTTTGTAAGCATCATAAGCGCCAGCGTTGGTGGTCAGCTCAACGTCCTCAGCGATGCTCATAAGATAGGCGCGGAACAGGTCTTCGGAAATTCCGGTTTGGATTTCTAGCGCTGACGTTTGCGCCAGGATATCAAGCGTTTCATCGTCTGCACGATCAATCCCGGTGACTTGCAGGATGAAGGTCTGGCTCGACCCAGCTTGAAGAGAAAAGGTCTCGCCTTCGCTGTTAACGCCAAAGATGCCATCGATAATCTGCCGCGGCAGCTGAGTTTCAGTGCTCGTGCGTCCAATTGGGCGCGGAAGAGCGGTCACCTCAGCGTTGTACTTGGTCGCTTCGGCTTCCAGCGTACTCGATCCGTCCGCGATGGCGCCTTCAATTTCGGCTGCAACCGTTTGCAACTGTTCGCTTTGCTTTTGCTGAGTCCATGCTTCGACCAGTGTGTCCCGAACCTCATCGAATTCGGGAAGGCGTTCCGGAACGATACTGTCGACACGGGCAATCCAAGTCACCTCGTCCTCACCGAACCGTTCGGTATTGCGACCTTCGGCTTGCGCGTAGACCATTTGCAACAGCCCTGGTGCGGTCACGAGGGGCAGGTAGCGTCGTCCGTCTTTGGTGAAACCATTCGTATCAACCGGGGCGAATGACAGAACTGGGGCACCAAGGCCGACGGCTATCGTCTCTAGATCGGCGCCCGTGCCAAGGAGATCATCAAACTGCGGGAGCGCATCGTAAAAGAGTCCAACGGCGAGCTCTCTAGCGAGTTCGTCTTCAATTTCGGTTCGAACGTTTTCGAGTGGCGTCGCAGCGCCTGGAGTGATCGCTTCCAAACGGATGACTACAAACTGCCCGTCTACCGGTTGTGGTCCATGGATTGATCCTACAAGAGCGCCCGGCGAAAACACCTGATCAGCGAGGCGATCATTTGAGATCGCATCGCGCCGACCGTTTTTGAGTTCTGTCCCAAGGGCCGTCTCGATAGCAGATGCGGCAGCGCCGCCGGCGATCCGTCCGAGTGCGGCGCGTGCAGTTGCCTCATCCGCGAACGTGAATTCCGTGAAAGACCGGCTGTCGGGGCCAGTGTAGCGATCAGCTTTATATGCCTCATAATAAGCCGAAACATCTTCGTCAGTGACGACCGATTCAGCAACAAAATCGTCCGGGCTGAGACGGATAAGGCTAACTCCACGCCGTTCAGGCTCGCGCAACAGCTCTTTACGCGTCTCGTAAAGCTCCAGCAGTTCCTCTTCAGTCGGATCGCCGACATTCGGAAGTTCTGTTTGCTGCAGGACAAACCAGGACGCAGATCTCAGTTCTCCTGCATACGCAGCTTGAAGTCGCGCAAGCGCATTGGGAACGCGCAGGCCTTGTAATGGAACACGCTGGAGCCGATCGATTGTCAGGTCAGCTTCGATGTTTGATTCATAATCCGCTTCTCGAAAACCGTTCGCATCCAACAATTGCGCGTAGCGGACAGCATCGAAAACGCCAGTCGTGTCCTGAAAAATCGGATCTGTTCGTATGGCGTCAACGATTGACTCAGTGGTTGCTGAGACACCCTGCTTGTCGGCGTATGATGTCAAAAGGGTTTGGCGCGACAGATCTGCGAAGACCTGGTCTAGGATTCCTTGCTCCATAGCCTCTTCTTTGGTGAGAGCCCGTCCGCGATCGTCTGTTCGATTGCGCAAAATGCGCTCAAGCGTCGTATCGAGTTTACGATCACTTACGCCGCGATCCCCGGCACTGATAAGGTTGCTGCCGCTCCCGCCAGCAAAAATGTCCGTCACGCCCCAAGCGGCCATCGCAATAATAACGATAACGAAAATACCGCCAGCGGCGGGTGAACGGAGCATATTTCGCAACGGGGTCAACATGTGTCAGACCTTTCCCTTCGGGATCGCTTGTTTGTTTCAGCACAGCTTGCTAGGCGAGCGCACAAACTTGTTCAAGATGGTGACTGGTATGGTACGCACACTGATCGCAGGCAATTGGAAAATGAATGGCCTGAAATCTTCTCTTTCGGAAGTCGAAAAAATCGCTTCTGAGCTTGATTCACACCCAGACAATGCAGATTGCCTGATTTGTCCGCCCGCAACGCTTGTTGTTCCCATGCAAGAACGGGCTGGCGAAAGACTAAAAGTTGGCGCGCAAAGCTGTCACCCAGAGGCATTCGGCGCGTTTACGGGAGACGTTTCTGCTGAGCAGCTAAA
>JBCBGJ010000182.1:0-5451 GCA_038526925.1 Pseudomonadota bacterium | reverse complement strand
GCTGTGCACATGAACACACGCATGCTGGTCACATCTGAAAGCTGGTTCGGCGGCGGCGGCGATCTCACCCCGCTGCTCGACTATCAGCGCAAACCCGACTTCCCAGACACGGTTGATTTTCATGCCGCGATGAAAGCGGCTTGCGATCCCTATGATGAAAGCTGGTATCCGGAGTTCAAAGAACGCTGCGACACATACTTTCACCTTGCTCATCGTGACGAGCCGCGCGGAACTGGCGGGATTTTCTATGACCGCCACAATACCGGCGATTGGGAGCGTGACTTCGCCTTCACACAAGATGTCGGCAAACAGTTTGCAGAAATCTACCCGAAACTCGCGCGCCGCCGGATGAATGAAGGTTGGACAGAGGCAGAGCGCGACGAGCAATTGATCCGCCGCGGGCGGTATGTCGAATTCAACTTGCTCTATGATCGCGGCACGACGTTCGGACTCAAAACGGGAGGTAATGTAACGAGCATATTGTCGTCCATGCCACCGGTTGTGAAATGGCCGTGAAACACCCCGGTGACGAATCTAAAGTGAGCTGATACGCCTGGACTATGACCCAAGCTCGCCCCGCTACCGTAATGACTGTTTTGATCGCAATCATGACGGCAGCAACGGCGGGGCTTGGCGCCGCGGTCTCGGGCGGGAGCGCAGATGTCTGGTATTTCGCGCTCGAGAAACCGGGCCTCACGCCGCCCGATATTATCTTTGCAGTCGTCTGGCCGATCCTGTTTGTATTGATGGCCTTCGGGGCGGTCTTGGTCCGAATAAAAGCTGGCAGTTTCGCCGCCTGTTCAGCCGCGCTGGGCCTCTATTTTACGCAGCTCGCGCTAAACTTATCCTGGAGTTGGCTGTTTTTCGGATTTCACCAAGTCCTGATTTCAATGATCGTTTTAGCCGCGCTTTGGATCCTTATTGCGGCGATGATCCGGGCCTTTTCGAAACATTCAAAAGCCGCCGCCATCTTGCAGGTGCCTTATCTTCTATGGGTCAGTTTTGCGGGATATTTGAACGGCTCAATCCTGCTGCTCAACCAATAGGGGCAGCAGCTCGTCGCGCGGAAGATAGAAATCGCTATCCACCCAAACCTTCGCGACGCGGCTCAGCGCCTCGCCAATATCTCGGCCCTTCAGACCCGCAGCCATTGCATCATCGCCATTGATCGGGAATTCGGGCCGCCGCCACATCCTAACCGCGGCCAAGAGGTCGCGAACGTCCGCGCTCGCCAGCATCGCCCGATCCACAACGGCTTGTTTGCCATGCCAATACAGGGTGGCGCGCAGTTCTTTAGACTTCATGCCGACGGGCTCTGGTAAATTATCTGCCGCCCACATGGTCAGGCGCGCCGCCTCATCATTAGAGAGGCGCAGTGCCTGCCCGGTTTGCTGAACCGATAGCGCCGATCGCGGCAACAAGGACATCAGGCGCAGCATCGGATCCGGCTGAACCCCCGTCAGCTGTTCAGTGAGCTCCAAATCATGCAGGCCGTCCGCGCCGCGGTGCTCAGGCAACACTTCATCCAGAACGCCGCTGACACTCATCGCCGTGACGGCGCCGCGCGGCATCTCAGCGCTGAGAAGTTTCTTGAGCTCTTTCCAGGTTCGTTCTTTAGCGATCTTGGCGAGGCCGCTGCGTTGCCGCTCGCAAGCAGCAAGGCCATCCGCATCGATGCCTGCACCATACCAGGCATTGAACCTGAAGAACCGTAAGATCCTGAGATAATCTTCGCGCAATCTTTGATCTGCGTCGCCGATGAAAATGACCCGCCCGGCCAGCGCGTCATCATAACCGCCGCCAACGGGATCAAAAACCTCTCCATTGGGAGCGGCATAAAGCGCGTTCAGGCGAAAATCACGGCGCTGAGCATCTTCGGCCCAGTCCTCGGTAAACGCGACAACGGCGCGGCGACCATCGGTTTCGACATCGCGGCGAAGGCTGGTGATCTCGAACGGCTGATGATCGACAATCGCAGTGACCGTCCCGTGCTCAATCCCGGTTGGGACCGCGCGTATGCCGGCCGCCTCAAGCGCTTTCAGCGTTTCGTCCGGTTTGAGCTGAGTTGCCAAATCGAGATCATCGACCGGCCGCGCCATAACCGTGTTGCGCACGCACCCGCCGACAAAGCGCACGCAGTCTTTGCGGGCAGCCTCTAGCGCAGCAATAACCGTTTTTGTGGCGTCGGCTTGCAGCCAATCAGCGTTCAGAGTCTTCAAGGGATTCCGCCGTATCTTCGTCAATCTCAATCGGCGTCCCGTCAAAGTTTCGCCGTTCGCCAACGCCCTCTGCCGTGCCGCCTGGATCTTCGTTGCGAGGCAAACCAATCGAGCCTAAATTCTTCTCACAAGGATAGGTTTCGCCAGGTACGACAACACCATCGACGATTTGACTCGGCCGGTAGCACTCATCACGTCCGCCGCGATCAAGCACGATCAAAATCAGCCAAGATCCGACCGCGAGCGCCAGACCCGCGCCAAATAAGACGCGGATTGGCCAAGGCTTCCGCCCTTCTTGCTGGGCTTCCGAAATCGCGAGCCGGTACAGCGCAAACAGAATGAATGGAAGCGCAAAGAGGACAAGCTGGAGTAAGATACGGGGTGCCACGCGGCTACCTCCTCAAGAGTCGTATAGGTTTGCGTATAGATCACGAATGATCCCCGCCGTCACACCCCAGATCCGAAAGCCTTGCCACGGCATCTCGGTATAGGACCGGTGTTTGCCTTTGTAGAAGGCTGTCCCGGTTTGGTGATTGGCGGCATTGAACAGGAAATCGAGAGGGGCTTCGAAGACATCCGCCACCTCGGTCGGATCGGGCTGCGCCTGGAAATCCGGCGGCAAAACACCGATGACCGGTGTGATCCGAAACGCGGTGCCTGTCACATAAGGAGCTGAACGCGCCACGAGCTCAACCGTATCAGGCACCACACCCACCTCTTCCTCAGCTTCACGAAGGGCGGCGGCGACTTCGTCAATGTCGACCGGATCCACTTTACCGCCTGGAAACGCCACTTGCCCGGGGTGCGAGGCCATCGTGTCGGGGCGTTTGGTGAGCAGGGCCGTCGGCCCCTGAAGGCGCGGGATAACGGGAATCAGAACCGCCGCCGGACGAATGGTCTCGATCCGGTCTTCATCGACGAAATCGAGATCGCCCACCTCATCCAAACGGCCATCGCCTTGAATGGGGTCTAAGCGGTCGCTTGCCCGCTGCAGGAAGTCATCGAGGGTTGTAAAACTCATCAGGCGGCAGGCCCTAGCGCAAAAAACCGGCCTTGTGACCAGACGCCGAGCTGTTCAGCGCAGCCCTCATAGGCTTCGGCCATATCGGCGAGCTCATAAAAGACCGGGCGGGTTAGCTTGGCTTCGAGCCCGCCGCGCACCAAAACATATGGGCTTGGCTCTTGCGTGTCCGGGTCAGTCTCGATCCGCAGGGGCAGGTCCTCTCCCGCCAGCGCGACATCGCCTAGATTTGTTGTGAACGCCAATGTCTGCTCGGTACCGGGCTCTCCGACACGATCCACACGGATTGCTGTGAACGGCGCGTCTTCGACATGAACAATGACTTTTTCATACGGCGTGACGAGGTAGATCTCGCCGTCTGGGTCTTTACGCAGGATCCGCGAGAACAGCTTGACTAGCCGTTCGCGCTTAATTTTTGAACCTTCATGCCACCAGCTGCCATCGCTGCGGATTTCCATTTGAATATCGCCGCAATTTTGCGGATTCCAGAGGTGAACTGGCGGCAAGGGGCCATCCAGACCATCGGGCGCGATGGCTTTCAAAACCTCTTCTAGGGAAATGACAGAATTTCCATCTGTTTTCATGTGGCACTCCGCCTTGTTCTCGCCTAGACCTAGTGCGACTGATGTAGATAGTGAAGATGGAGTGCTCATGGCAGCCGACAATCCGGCCATAGTGGCGCAGGCAGAAGCCGCAGGCGACACGCTCGACAAAGTGAAGTCTGAGATCGCAAAAGCGGTGTTCGGACAAGAGCGTGTAATCGAGTTAGCTTTGTCCGCGATTTTGGCGGGCGGTCACGCCTTATTGATCGGTGCCCCCGGCCTGGCGAAGACCCGTTTGGTTGAGGCCATCGGCACCGCGCTCGGGCTCGACAATGCGCGCATTCAGTTCACGCCAGATTTGATGCCGGGCGATATTCTCGGCTCAGAAGTGCTTGATGAAGGCGCCGATGGCAGCCGCGCATTCCGCTTCATCAAAGGTCCAATCTTTACCTCGCTCCTGATGGCGGACGAGATTAACCGCGCCTCGCCGCGCACCCAGTCTGCACTGCTCCAAGCGATGCAGGAAAAGCATGTCACGGTGGCGGGCGTCCGCTATGACCTACCGGCGCCGTTCCACGTGCTCGCCACCCAGAACCCAATCGAGCAAGAAGGCACCTACCCGCTGCCCGAAGCACAGCTCGACCGGTTCCTGCTCAAGGTCGATGTGACCTATCCGGATCTTGATACCGAACGGAAAATCCTCGTCGAAACCACCGGCGGAGATGAGAAAGCGGTCCAGACCGCATTGTCAGCTCAAGACCTGATCGCCTTGCAAGCCCTGGTTCGGAAAATGCCGGTTGGAGAAAGCGTCTTGAACGCCATTCTCGGCCTGGTCCGGGAGGCGCGTCCTGAGCAAACCGAAGACGAGCGTGTTCGCCGCTTCGTGGATTGGGGGCCAAGCCCGCGCGCAGGACAAGCTCTGATGCTCGCCTGCCGCGCCCGCGCTCTGCTGCGCGGCCGCCTAGCGCCAAGCCTGGAAGATGTAGAAGCGCTCGCCGAACCGTGCCTCGCGCATCGCATGGGCATGCGCTACGACCCAACCGGTGAAGCGCCGGGTCTGCAGCATCTGATCGACGACCTTGTGAAGAAGGCTGCCTAATCTCGATGCGTCTTGCCTTGATTGCCTCGGTATTGGCGTTGACCGCAGCTTGCAGCCCGGTGAACCCGATCTCTGAGGCAGAGAAAACCGATATTGATTGCCTAGCGTCACAGACCGTGCTCGCGATCACCGCGGCCATTCGCGAAGGCACGGCAAACGGCGCGTCGGCTGAAGATCTCGCCGCGATCCCAGATGCGAAAATTACCGAAGCGCGCGACCAGTTGAAAGCGAAATATTCCAAACGCATGGATGACGCCTTCCTGGAATATGACATCAATCATCGCCTGCAAAAGATCGAAACAGCTCTCCGCGATCCAGATGAAGAGCCAGACGCGGTGGCGATCATGACAGAAACGCTGGCGCTCGGAGAGAGCTGCGAGTTTGGGGGTAATACGTAGCGTGATCACCCTGACCACTCTTCGCGCGGATGCTGAAGCCCTGGTCCGCCAATTGCCCGGCCTGTCTTTGCAGGCGGCGGCGGCCGACGTGATCCATCCCGGCGCAGCAGGGCGCAAACGAGCCGGGTCTGGGGAGCAATTCTGGCAATATAGGCGCTACGCCCAAACCGAC
>JBCBGJ010000181.1:0-5465 GCA_038526925.1 Pseudomonadota bacterium | reverse complement strand
CATTATGGCGGCTGGGCTTCTAATTATGGTTCCGACCGGTGTTATCGCGATGTTCATGCCGACCGGATGGACCGCCTATCTCGTCCTATGCGTAAACACAGTGGGAATTGGAATGGTCTCGGGTGTGGGAGTCACGGCCCTGCTACTCATTACGCCAGCGCAAATCCGGGGACAGGTTGTCGCTCTCTATTATATGGCGATTTCAATGGCGGGGTTAAGGCTCGGATTTCCGACCGTAGGGACATTGTCGTCGCGTGTCTTTGGAGAAGAGAATCTGAATTATGCCGTCGCCGTCGTACCCGTTGTGTATGGCATCATTCCAATCCTGCTTCTGCCCGTCATCTACAAACTCTATGTGGCGCAGATGAACCGTATGAATGGAGATGCTGGAACCGAGAGCGCAGCGTCATGACCATTCGCAAAGGCTATAGTGACGGTCCGGAGGGACAGGTCCACTGGCGAGCGTCTGGTACCAGCGCGCAGAACACCCACGACCTATACTGCTTTTCTCCTGCCCCTTTCAGCTCGATCGCATTTACGAACCTCATGCCTCATTTGGCCAAAACCCGTCGTATCATCGCGCCAGATTATCCCGGCCAAGGTGGGTCAGACGGCGGCAGCCCAACCCCGACAATAGAGCAATACGCCGCTTCAATAATCGCAGTGATCCGAGATCTATCGGGCGATGGCCCTGTTGACGTTTTAGGATTTCACTCAGGCTGTTTAGTTGCTGCTGAAGCGAAACTGCAGGCACCTGATTTGATTGATCAGGTCCTTCTCATAGACGTTCCTGCTTTCGACCCAGAAACCCGCTCGAAATATTTGCCGATGGTTGGCGCTCCGTTCGAACTAAACCCCAATTTAGAAGCCGTGACTAAAGCGTGGGATATGGCCGTGACCAAACGGGCGGAAGTTCAATCGCTCGATCAATGCTACGCGCTGTTCGCCGATAGCGTGGCAAACGCCACGCGAATGAACGCAACGTTCAATGCCGCGTTCACCTGTGATGTTGAGCAACGCTTGGGAGCGCTTGAGATGGGCGCAACCATCCTCGCTACGCAATCTTCTCTCCTAGAGGCCTCCCGGCGAGCGGCTTCACTCATCCCCTCCAGCGATCTCGTCGAAGCGCTCGATATCAAACGCTCAGTCTTGGATGAGAGCGCAGAGAAAACGGCTACGCTGATCAAGTCTATTTTGGATTAGGCTTAAACCGCCTTCGCTCAAGCCAGCTCGCGCTTCACTTGCGCTCTACGAACTCAATCATCGCGCCATCTGGCGCTTTGATCGAAAATACCTCAACATCTCCATAGGACGGTCTGGTCGTCTGATAGACGTTTTGCTCGATCGGCCACCCTCGGGCTTCAATCAGACCCTGAGCATCCGAAACAGACTCCACCGGATAAGTGACAGAAAGCCATCCAAGATTGGGCGCCTTGCACCTGTCTGCATAGTCGAACCCGTCCAATCCATCGATTTCGATATACTCCATACGCCCATAGAGCGTTTGAGTCTGGGGTGAGAATATTCCGGCTTTATAAGGCACACTCGTGGTCAGGTTCTGAGGAATTCCAAGCGGCATCAGCGTTGGCTCGTCGTCCGTGTAAGGCGGCCCATACCAAAATCTTGCGAAACCAAGCACGTCTTCCATCAACACGCGAACCGCCTCTCGGTCTCGTGTCATCTGCATAATATTGAAGGGACGGCTCAAACGCTCAAACGGGGTGAACCCTTCCGGCGGTGGGCGGTTTAAGCGCTCATAGGCCTGGACTTGTAATCCATCCGGACCTTTGAAGACGACGATGTTCAGCTCCGATCCATTGAAGGACAGCGGCGCGATGGGTGTCTCTGTTCCCCAGCCCATAGCAATCGCATCGTCGTAGATCCCCTCCATATCATTGGCGCGGACCATGAATGACCAGAAGCATCCGGTGTCCCACGATCTAGCACCTGGGCGCGTCGGAACCTTTCGACCGGCATCATCAAACCGGATCAATCGTACAAAGCCGGCATCCGCGCCTGAGGCGCGCAGTGTTAGGACTTCACCAGATGCGCCTTCGGGCAGGTCCAGAGCGACAATCTCAGCAACATCCAGTGGGCCGCGATAAACTGTTTCATACCCGCCAATTTCAATAAAAAACTGAGCCGTCCGGTCGAGATCGGAAACACTGGCCGTTGCCATGATCCAAGGCTGCGTCACGACAGGGCTCGGCAGTGGGTCAGGCGCTGGAATGACCGCGGGCGCTTCTTCAAGCGTCGCCTGGCAAGACGAAAACAGCCCCAGTGCGAACACTGAGGCTGTTAGACGTTTCAACAAATTCGGCACCGGATCAGAACTCAGCGCTTAGCTCGACGCCATACTCCAATGGCGGCGACGCATAGGTTGTAAACGAGCTCGCTGAAGACGCACGATAATACTCTTCATCCGACAGGTTGCGACCGAACACGGCGACAGACCATCCTCGATCATCCGCATACTTCACCCGTGCATTGATGAGTGTATCAATCTCAATAAACGCATGCGCAGGAGAGTTCGCAACAAGGCTCCAGCTATCGTCCTCAAAGCTCGCATCTGCAGAGATGATCAACTCGCCCTGATAGACAGGTTGGGTGTAGAGTGCGCCAATCGTAGCTTTGTATTCCGGCGCATTTTTGAGATCCAATCCAAGCGCGCACGAGATCGCCTGTGCATCAACTGCTGGATCAACACCGGCTGGGCAGCCAGCACCATTATTGGAAAGTCCGCGCGCCTGGTCGCCCGTAAGGGAGGTGTATTCAGCATCCAATAGGCCGAGGTTACCGTTGATTTGGAGGCTGTCTGTGACCTGCCAAATACCCTCAACTTCGAGGCCCGAAATCTCTGTTTCATCAACGTTAAAGCGGGTGAACCCAAGACCCGGAACAGTTGCCCCAATCTGCAGGCCTTCATATTGGTTGAAGAAGGCCGCCGCGTTGATGCGGAGCGTATCGTTCCAATCGGACTTGATACCGACTTCGAAGGAATCGAGGGTTTCTTCTTCAACTGGAAGGAAGATCGCGGTCGGTGAGAACGCATCTGGTGACCAGCCCCCTGACTTGAAACCGGTCGAGTATTTTGCGTACCCCAAAATGCTCTCGTTGAAGCGATAGTCGGCGCCGACGGTATAGCTGATATTCTCAAACTCCGCATCGTCTGTACGCGCAAACCCGAAGGGTCCTTGGCCATCGAATGACTTATCTTCGATCGTTCCGCGCAAGCCGGCTGTGATCGCCAATTGGTCATTCACGTTATACGTCCCCTGACCAAACAACGCGAACGAGTCAGTTTGCGATTCAATCGAGAATGGGAAAATGAAGACGGTGTCGAGGTTGAGATCTTCTTGGAAGATGTACATCCCGATGAGCCAATCCAGTGGACCTTGGCCGGTCTGACCGAGCGTAAATTCCTGGCTGAACTGATTTTGACTGGTTTCTTGCAGATATGGGAAACCGATCCGCGTCGAAAGCTCATCTTCAAGCTCGCGGTATCCGGAAATTGAGGTGAAATCCAATGCACCGACATCACCTTCAATCTTCGCCATAATGCCAGTGCTCTGAAGCTCCTGGTCATAGTCACTGAAGCAGCCAAGTGGCAGAAGACCGCCAGCTGGGCATGTTGTTCCTGGGAGGGGTTCGATCGTGAAGATGTCGTTGTCGGCGTCCTGACCCGGAACTGCTGAGTCTGGGATCGGATCAGAGTTGTCGTCTGTATGATCGATCGCGACCAGCAAGTTCCAGTTGTCGGTGAACTCATGATAGATTGACGCGCGAACCGCTAACGTGTCGAGCGCGCCGACATCGTCTCTAGCATTACCGGCCAAAGGTCCGTTCGGGTTCAATTCGTGGAAACCATCTCGCTCCCGGGTAAAGCCTGTGATCCTGAAGGCTGTTGAGTCGGCGAGTTGAACATTGCCGGTCGCCTTGAATTCTTGACGGCTAAAGTTGCCGAATGTGGCGCTGAATTTTCCGCTATTCTCGAACTGTGGTCGTACGGAAGTCAGCTTGATTGCGCCGCCGACTGTGTTCCGTCCGTAGAGTGTTCCCTGCGGACCGCGTAGGACTTCGAGCGACTCCAGATCGACAACATCAAACAGCGATCCAACAGAGCGTCCAATATAGACACCATCGACATAGATCCCGACGGCTTGGTCGACCGCGCCGCGGCTTTCATCCTCACCCACACCACGCAGGAAGATCCGCGCTGCGCTGGCGGTCCCGGTATTCGTCGCGATGTTGATGTTGGGAACCTGCGCAGTCAGATCTCGGATGTTTAGGACCTGTTTGTCCTCTAGTTGCTCGGCGGAAAGCGCGGTTACGGCAACGGGTACATCTTGCAGGTTTTCTTCGACGCGTTGGGCCGTCACAGTCACCGCGCCTAGTCGACGGGCATCATCACCATCGTCTTCTTGGGCAATTACGGGGGCAGTAAATGCAGTCGATAGCGCTGCAGCGGCTGTGGCACAAATCAGTGATTTTCTCATGTCCGAGATCTCCTCAAATATCGGTAGGGTCGTCTTCTCCCGATACAATTGGTATATCATTTGAGACGGATGGCGAGATTTGTCCGGTCATTTGATGACCTATTGTGACAATTATGCCTCACTCTGAGGCAGCCAGTGGCATCCCTTGCACAAGCAGTACGTCAAAATCGCCCCATTCATTATCAATGCGCGCCCGGCGTAGAACGTCGTATCCGTCACTGTTCCAGAAATCGCGCGCGGCCTGCATGCTCGGCCACTTGCTGATGACGTAACTTGGCGGTGCATAGTCACCCTCAATGACTTCAATCCCAGGTCCCCCGCCGAGTGCCAGGTACGCGCCGCCGAATTCCTCGTATAGCGGCGGTAATTTGGCCGCGTAGCCTTCCATAAAAGCGGGGAGATCAAGCACTTCACCTAGCACAATCAAATAAGCAGGTGCTTCTGGAGCCGCCTCTTGGCTCTCCGCTTCCTGCATTGGTAGACCCACACACGCTGCAACTCCGATCCCGGCACATAGACCAAGCACGCTTCCCGCGATAAATCCTTTCATCTTTTCCTCCGACTGGCTGGACACAAAGAAAAAGATATATCATTTGAAGACAACTCGAACACAAGCGGAAAAACGAATGGCGCACGATCTCTCTAAACCCACCATGGTGACCTCCGGCAAAACCGCGCGAGAGATTTTTGAGGATGTGCGGTCGAACCCGGCGCGCGCGCGGTTTGGGTTTGGCGAGAAACTAGCGATCATCAATGTCGATCCACAGAAGTCTTACACGCGCCCAGACCTCTTCCCCAAGTCCGCCTACATCACCGATCCGCGCCAGATGGAGCATATTGACGGCATCTCCAAAGCTGCACGTAATAAGGGCCTGCCGGTCGTCTGGACCCATGTAGCTTACATGGAAAATGCCCCAGGTGCGTTGTGAGTAGGCTACGACATCGGGATTTCCGCGCGGCCAGCCGGGG
>JBCBGJ010000180.1:0-5493 GCA_038526925.1 Pseudomonadota bacterium | reverse complement strand
AATAGCAGTGGCAATAAGCAGTCGGTTCTTGTGTTCATTAAACTTCATTTTGGAGCCCTCATCTCTAGTTGCGAATGAATATCATTCGCTTAAACTGGGTAAGAGGGATCCAAAATGAAGTTTAATGAACACAAGAACCGACTGCTTATTGCCACTGCTATTGGCTTTGCTGTCATGATGCCGAGCATGGCCACCGCGCAAGAAGAAGCGGAGCCAGCGAGCGAAACCGAAACCAGCGAAGACGGCGAGTTTCTCGGAGAGCTAACACTTGGACAAAGTAAGCGAGAAGTTCAGACGGGCACTGCCACGCCGCTGACGACGATCAAACAAGAAGAGATCGATGACCGCCAAGCCAGCACAATTGCTGAGCTTATTGACTCCGTGCCTGGCGTCACGCTGGTGAACGGACAAACCCCACAAGGGTCTGGGATTAACATTCGTGGCTTCGGCGCGAACAGCATTTACGGTACCGACCAGAAGGTCGCTGTGCTTGTCGATGGGGCAACAACTGGCGCTGAAGAGATCTACCGTGTGAGTAACCAGCTCTTCACCGATCCATTCCTCTATAAAAGCGTGGATGTGATCCGCGGCACAGTGGGAAGTTTCGAATATGGCTCTGGCATCGTCGGCGGTGTCGTCCTCCTCGAAACGAAAGATGCGTCTGACTTTACAGGCGGTGAGATTGGCTTTGGCGGTGCGTTGACCCTAGGCGGTCAAACCAATGGTGACGGTATCAACGGTTCTGGAACATTGGCCTGGCAACCCGCCGAGAATGCTGAATTCCTTTTCAACTATTCTTATCGCGACCAGGACAACCAAGACGATGGCGCCGGTAATGAGATTGGGAACTCGGCATTTGAGTTGCCGTCTTTCCTCGTTAAAGGCCGCTACGCGTTCGACGATACTCACTCGATCATGGCGAGCTATACGCAATCTGAAACGGCTGACCGTGATGTGCCTTATGATACGTTCGTCACCGGCACTGACTTCTTCGGTAACGTTGATCGAGA
This sequence comes from Pseudomonadota bacterium, assembly GCA_038526925.1. Taxonomy (GTDB): domain Bacteria; phylum Pseudomonadota; class Alphaproteobacteria; order Caulobacterales; family Hyphomonadaceae; genus Henriciella. The sequence goes on along the minus strand of JBCBGJ010000180.1, from coordinate 4,483 downwards.
CGTCACCACGCAGACCGCATCGCTGTTCTACTATTTCCAACCGGCCGGAAATGATCTGATTGATGTGGAAGCGGCTCTGACTTACTCTAATCAAGAGATCGACCAGACGTATATTCCATTCACCAATGGCTTTGGAGCGGAAGTCGGTTTCGGTGTCGTCGATGCAGATCTGCAATATGAGCGGACGAAGCTCACCGTTAAGAACACATCTTTCATCCAGACTGGATCAGTAGAGCATGAAATTCGCACCGGCGTGGAGTTCATCGAAAATGATCGCCTCGAAGCCAGCGCGGCGCCAGGTGGTAAAGACAACCGCCAGGCGGTCTTCATCATCGACAATATCGATTTCGGTAACGGGCTGACCTTTACGCCGGCGCTTCGTTATGAAAACCAAACGCTTGAAACTGATTTCTTCGATTTGGCATCCGGCGAGCGAATTGAAGGTGAGTTTGACGACAGCGCGCTCATGGGCGGTGCGTCCCTACGCTACCAGTTTGAGAACGGGTTCGCAGTCTTCGGAAGCTATGCATACACCGAGAGTCTTCCAATCTTGGACGACACTCCGACGAGCTCAAGAAGCAGCCGTACAAACATCTTCACAGCTGAAGAAGCCACAACGTACGAGGGCGGGATCAGCTATGATACCGTCGGTGTCTTCAATCAAGGCGACACACTTGCTCTAAAACTCAACTATTACGACACCACTTTGGAAGACATCACTTTCATCGGTGGCTTGGACGAGATTTCGCTGCAGGGTATTGAGATCGAAGGGTCGTTCGCGACCGAAGGCGGTTTCTATATCGACTTGAACGGTAACTTCTCCGATGGCGACGAAACAGACACTGCGGGTGTCTCCGTCACCTATCGCAGCCTGACAGCGGACAGCGTTCGTGTAACCGCGGGTAAGCGATTTGGCCGGTTCTTGGATCTCAGCCTTGAAGCGCTCTCAGTCGCAGATGCCGACGTCTCTTTCCGATCTGGAAATCCAGAGCAAGGCGACTCGTACAATATCTTCAACGCGCGTGCGACGGTCAGCCCACAATCTGGCTTCCTTAAGGGAACGTCTTTCCGTCTCGGCGTCGAGAATCTGTCTGACGAAGACTACACGCCGAACCTTTCGACGCGGAAAGCGACCGGTCAAAACTTCAAGCTAACGGTGACACGCCAGTTCTAGGCACTTCCTCCAAGAATCCGTTTTCTTGGCGGGGGCTGATCATCCAACTCGGATTTTCAGCCCCCGCATCTCTCGTTCGAAGTGACCGAGTTCAGATCCGTAGGAGTTTACATGGATAGTCTCTTTTCTCCATTTATGGCCCTTTATGAGATGGGCGGTCCGGTGCTCATGCTCTTGCTGGCCGTGTCGATCTTCACGCTCACCGTCATTCTTTTAAAGGGCTGGCAGTTTCGAACTGCGCGCGTCAATAAGGGCCATCAAATTCGCCAAGCGATCGCGAGCTGGGATCGTGGGGACCACGATAGGGCATTGTCCGAGATCGAAGCGTCTAGGCACTTTTTAGCGCCCGTAATTGCGCTCGGAATGCAACAGCGTGGCGGCGTTGGACTAAACAAGCGTCTCGAATCCGAAGCCGAACAAAATCTCATGCCGATGGAGCGCGGGTTTCGGATCTTAGACATGGTCGCGCAGCTTGCGCCTCTTTTGGGTCTTCTCGGAACAGTGATCGGAATGATCGAGGCTTTCCAGGCCTTGCAGGATGCCGGTTCGCAAGTGGTCCCAGACGCCGCAAGCTCGTTCAGCCGCGATACCAGCTCTGCATCAAACGTCTCGGTTTCATTGCAATAGACGCGGTCGGCTTGAACACGAAGCGTAGCGATTTCGCTTGTCGATTGCCCGCCACCAGACGCGTTCGCAACCGCGATATCGATTTCGGAAAACAGGTGCCGACCCTGACGATCCAAATTGAGGATCCGGCATGAAACGTCGCTTTAAAGCTGCAAAACGTGAACCGATCATCTCCTTGATCAATATCGTATTCCTGATCCTGATCTTTTTCATGGTCGCCGGATCGCTTTCAGCCGATCGCCCCTCTGGAATCGAGTTCATTCAAGCAGAGGGACTAGAGTGCTGTACCGAAGAAGATGGTGCGCTCGATATTCTGGCGGACGGTACGTTGGTCCAACAAGGCAATGCCATTCCCTCGCTTGAGCAATTCATCGCGCAACGAGAGTCGCTCGAGACAACCATTCGTTTGAGACCCGATAAAAATTATCCGGCGCGCGAGTTACTCAGCCGCGTGAAGGATCTCCAAACTGCTGGCGCCAAACACATTGTCATCCTCACGGAGCAAGCACCATGATTGTTCGAATTGGGATCGCTTTCTTGGTTGCATTGCTCGCGCATGCTGGCGCCTATGCGATCATATTGGTGGGGTCGCCCAAAAAAGCGGTCATAGACATAAAGGGCGGGAGCATCAGCATTTCATTGATGCCGACCAATGAAGTTGGATCGACCGAGGCTGATACAGATGGCGATGATGCGACCGAACAGCCGGCTGAAGAACCGTTGGAAGCTCCCTCGGAGTCAGCACCCGAGCCTGCGCCGAACGAACCCCTTGAACCTGACCCTAAGCCTACAGAGCCTGAGCCGCAGCCCGTTCCTGAACCAGAGCCCGTTTTGCCAGTCGAGGTAGAGCCAATTCCTGAGCCTGAGCCTGTGCCAGAACCCGAGGAGTTGCCACCGGAGCCAGAGCTGGAAACCCAAACAGATCAGCCCGAAGAGCCTGCGGCGCCATCTCAGCCATCTGAAACTGCATCGACGGCATCACCTGAGACCGAGGCCCCGGCGACGGCTGATCAATCGACAAAGTCCCGCGCTTCGGAAACGACCGACGAGCAAACTGAGTCCGGACCAGTCAAAGAAAGTGGACCGAGTTCGCAAGAGACGGGCGGTGGCGCAGAAGTTACGGCAACGGAACTCGGCAACGCGGCTGCGGACAATTACAATGGCGCGCTTATGCGCCATATGCGCAAGGCGCGTAAGTTCGATACGAATGCCCGCCGTAGCGCGAAGATTTCGATCACAATCGATGCGGGCGGCAACATTCTCGATATCAAAGTCTTGAGAGCCTCGGGCGATAAGACATGGGACCGACGTGTCCTCAAAGAACTAAGACGTATTGCACCATATCCTGCGCCACCATCGGGCGGGACCCATTCCTGGTCGTTTGACGCGGTTCCAAAATAGACTCAGAGATCACGGTACGAAGAAAACAAATAGTCCAACAAACAGGACAAGCGTTGCACCCATGATCCGCATCGCATTGCCGAGCCTGAAGCGCAGTGAAAAGAACAAGACCAGTCCGATCACTGACATCGCGAGAATTAGGATCGCCGTGATATCGATCATGAACTTCCAAACCTTGCCTGCATCTTTGCCGCGATGCAGGTCATGAATGATCGATGTTAGATTTGCTTTTGAAACCTCGACCTCGGCTTCGGCGAGTTCGAAATCAATGAACACATCAGTTCCGCCTTTAACGCCAGCAAATCGCAACATTGCGTCGCTCTCTGAAATGCTCGCGTCTTTCAGTTTACCTCGAATAGGCGTGGCTGTTCGAACAAGGTTTTCGATGGCTTGCTCGGGAGCGTCGCTCATTTGGGCTTCGGTGAGGGCGTCACTATCCAACGCGACAATCACGGGCTCTGCATCTTGCCGCTCAGCGCCCAGCCAGTTTGGATGATTCAGCAACAGACCTGAGGCAGCGAAAAACATCAGCATAAGAAATGCAGCCGCCGATAGGTAGCCGTGCAGCATACGCGCTGTCCGATAGAATGCGCCCTTATTAAACTTCTTTTTCGCGGGTTTCTTAGCGATCGTTTTGGGCGGAGAATTCATGCCGTCTGCTATGGCGCTACTCCAAACGATACCGAGATGTTTCCAATCTCATTCCCTGCTTGGCGTTCGATGGCAAACGGATCGGATCCGAGCGTTATCTCGAAGCTTTCATGTTGATGATCTCCGTGCTCTCGGGCCGCTTCGACGTGAAGCACATACTCCCCGGTTGGAGCAGGATTGCCATCGTGATCCAAGCCGTCCCATTGGATCAGGTACTGTCCAGGTTTACGTGTCGGCTCAGACAGAGCGTCTGGAAGGCTACCTGCCTTTCGTCCAAATCGACGATGCCAATAGTAATTCTCTTCCATCCAGCGCTCCTCGGGGCCAGCCAGTAGGAGAATGCGCACAAGCTGGCGTTTAGAGTCAGCCACCCAAGCAGCGATGTAGGGGCGCTCATAGTTCGAAACATCGAGTTCAGGGATGACGAAATCGACCGAGAAAGCGTACCCATTTGGCCAATTACTATTTGTTCGTGCAGCGTCCGACCCTGATTCGAGTAATGCCCAGCCATTTGACGTATAGGCTCGACCATCATCTGCAACGATGCGGGCTTCAATATCGGCGAGCGTTTCGATAAGCGCCAGTCCATCATTTAAGGGCATGACGAGCAGTGCCGTCGCCAAAGCGTCA
>JBCBGJ010000179.1:0-5508 GCA_038526925.1 Pseudomonadota bacterium | reverse complement strand
TAATGTCTTCTATTGGAGACATTAACTTTCTCGTACAGAATGGTTAACAAGCCTTAAACGAATCCGAAAAGATTTAAGCGATCCCGCCAATATCTTCAGAAAACATCTGGATTTGGTGTGAGTTCGGTAAGGGTGGAGGCTCCGGCCGGAATCGAACCGGCGTACACGGATTTGCAATCCGCTGCGTCACCACTCCGCCACAGAGCCATCCTGTTGCGTTCTTAAGCATTGTAATCAGGTCGAATTTTCCGCTGTCTGCGTTCGAGTGGTGATCCAAACGCAATTAGCTTTCAGCACCTGACATGCCGAAGAAGCGTGTATCTATCCGCATCTAAGCGTGGTTGCAATGTCCTTCTCGCAGGGATGCCGGATTGAATTAATGTGTTGCGGGAAATAGGCCAAGAAAGACGGACTGCGTCTACCGCAATCGTGATGAACGCTAAGGCCTGCGCGCCGTCAGAACCCACGCGGCCTCACTGCCGCTCAGCGACAATGCTTGCACGCCTCCATGCCCGTTATCGGCGATCGCCGTGACGATCGAATTGGCCTCAGCTTTATCTATTGCAGAGGCCAGCATTCCGCGCATGCGGCCAGCATAAGCATCGATCTCATGCGCCATTTGGTCGAGCCAGGTGGAGATATCGGCTGGAAGGTAGGCCTGTCGGCGTTCAAACAGTTGACGTGCGCCTGCATGCAGCCTGCCGGCGATGCCGCCTTCTTTGATAATCGGAGCGAGCGTCGCCTGTGCCTTTGAAAACTCAATACCGGCGTCTGAGACGCGCTGTTTCAAGTCTGGCGTAGGCGCGGCGTCGAACTCGAATGCGGCGGTGAAGAGGTCGCGGACGGAACTGAAATAGCCGCTCGTCGAGATGAGTTCGGCTTTGGCGAGATGGCCTTGGCATTCCTCCGCAATCGCGCCGTCTTTTAAATGGACGACCGCCGTAAAGTGTCCGCCGGGGGCGAGGACCCTCGATATTTCTACCGCTGCCTTTTGTCTGTTCGAATATTCAAACCCAAACTGACTGATGACGTGTGAAACAGAACCATCCGCTAAAGGAATCGCATCGGCGGCAGCGATGATACCGGTTAAGCCGGGGACTTTCGCTTGCGCCGCCAAGATCGCATCCGATGAAATATCGAGACCGATGAGGAGATTAGTGTCCGATGCTGTCGCGTGCTTAATCGCTGATCCCGCCCCGCAGGCAAGATCGAGGACGAGGCCTGTTTGCGGTTCAGCAAAGACAGAGTTCCAAAACGCACTGAGCTCGTCTTGGTTTTCGATTCCAGTGCCCGCTAAGACTTCGCCAGTTTGTCCCGCCTCTCGGCCGCTCCAATAATTTGCCCAATCGGCCTGGCTTCGATCAATTTCGGACATGCGGCTACGATCTTTAGTCCCTTGTGGAGCTGTATAGTCGGTTTACGGTGACGTATCTCAATATCCTGGAAGTCACAAATGTCTCCTGCAGAAGCGTACCGCGTAGGCACCCAAGCTTTCAGTGCAGGGCAATTTGACGTTGCGCTTCGCCATTTGCGGACCATCCCACAAGCGCAAGCGCTGCACCTGGCGGCGGTGAGCGCGCAAAAGCTCAACCAACAGGATGTCGCGGTTGACTTATTTCGTGGCGCGCTCAAGTTGGGGCCGAGCGATCCGAATATTTTGAACAATTACGGGCACTTCGCGCTTTCAAAGGGAGATCTTGCGCTGGCGCTTAGCCTGTTTGAAAGTGCGCTGAAGCAGGCGCCAAATCTTCCTGCGGCGCTGATCGGTACCGCAAAAGTCCACGCCGCCCAAAAGCATTGGGACAAAGCGATCCCCGCATGGCGCGGCGTGCTGGCGGTCTCGAGAACAAGTGTTGCCGGACGTTACGGACTTGCCACCGCGCTTTTGGAGACAGGCGCTGTTGATGAGGCAGGGACGCTCTTTCAATCTCTCCTAAACCAGAGCCCGTCTCCTGAGCTTCTCTTTATGCTTGGGCGGACGCACCTTGAGCAAAATAAAGTGGAATCGGCTGAGCAACTGTTTGCCTCGTCTTTCAGCCAGGCACCGACAGACTATGCGCTGCGTAATCTTGCCAACCTCTATTGGATGCAAGGCGCGACGGACAAATTCACCGCACTGATTGATCATGCTCCTGCTGGACTGAGGCACGCTGCCATACGCTTGGTCATTGAAAGCGGTGACGTCGATCGTGCCGAAGCGATTTGGCGCGCGGCGTATTCGGACGGCGCAGCGGATAAAGAAGCGTGGCTGCTGAGGGCGTCGATCGCGAGAGAGGCTCAGAATGCCGGCGATCTCGCGCTCGCCACCGATCAGGCTTTGCAACAAGCCCCATCGGATTTGATTGCGCTGGATTTGAGGATTGTAGCGGATCTGATGCAAGGCGCTCCTGAAACGGCGTTGAAGCGACTGAAACCGCTGCGCGAGGCGTATCCGAATGCGCAGCATTGGTTGGCGCACGAGTTTGTCGCGCTGCGGATGCTTGGACGGCAATCAGAGTTGCTGAACCTGGATCGTTATGTTCGCGCCTACGATTTGTCACCGCCAAAAGGGTTCGACACGATAGAGGCATTCAATGCCAGCTTCGTCGAAACCTTAGACCAACTACATTGTTTCTCTGCGCGGCCACTCAATCAATCTTTGCGGGGGCAGGGGACCCAAACAACGCGCAGCCTGACCAGCTATGATCACCCCATCATCCAAGCCTACATTCAGGCCTTGGATAGCCCCATTCAGCAGTATCTGACAGAGATTGGTGAGGATCAGGCGCATCCAACAAGCGCTCGCAATCAAGGTGACTACCGGTTTGCTGGTATGTGGTCAGTGCGCCTGCGCGGGCGAGGGTTTCACGAGAGCCATGTCCACCCCGAAGGATGGATCAGCTCTGCGTATTACGTTGCCGTCCCGCCAGGGACCGAAAGCTCCCCGGACCAAGCAGGGTGGATTGGGTTCGGAGCGCCGCCTTATCGGGTACCGTCTGAGGGCTCAGAGCTGAAATGGATCGAGCCCAAAGCTGGGCGAGTTGTTCTCTTTCCATCTTTCATGTGGCACGGCACGAAGCCGATCCAAGATGATGCTGAGCGCATAACCGCACCCTTCGATCTTATTCCCTAAGGTTTGCCAGAAGCTGCGCCGGCGATCAGTCGCCCAATTTTCTCCAGGACAAAAAGAAACAGGCCCTCAAATGAGGGCCTGTTCCAATGTTTAGACTAAGTCTGGTGACTAGAAGCGTGCAGTCGCGCGTACGAAGAGTGTACGACCGAAGACGTCATAAGTCGCAGGGTATGTGTTTGCCTGCTCTTGGTTGTCACCGAGGATTGGTGGATCTGTGTCCAGAACGTTGTCGATACCGCCTGTGAGGGTCAGGTTCTCGTTCACGTCCCAAGAACCAGAGATGTCGAAGTAGTTCTCCGCATCCAGCTCAGGAACCGCCAATACGATGCCGAGACCGCCATCATCGTCTGTGCCGCCAATGTGACGCCATAGAACTTGTGCGGTGTAAGGACCGTTTGCCCATTTTGCAGCGAAGCGGTGCTTATACTCAGGCTGTGGATCATCACAGTCAGCACCGAATGCGCCAGCACACTCAAGTGGTGTACCGCCCGCAAATGGAACCAAGGTGTTGTCTTCAGTAATTGTGCCGACATAGTCGAGACCGAAGAGGCCCCACTCACCAGCGTCATACTCATAGTCTGCCAGGATATCCCAACCAGTCAGCGTCAGAGACGCAACGTTCTGAGAAGTCACAGAGACTTGAGTGATGAGGCCGTCGCCTGCGCGCGTGATCGCGTTACAGAATGGAGACCCAGCTCCACCCAATTCAGCGTCCGTGTAGCAAGTTGTGATGACGTTGTTCGCGCCGCCACCGAAGTCTTCGATCACTTCTTCGATTTCAATGTCGAAATAGTCGACAGAGAAAGTCAATCCTGGAACAAAGTTCGGTGAAGCAACGAAGCCGACTGTCAGTGTTTCAGCTTCTTCAGCTTGCAAGTTCGGGTTACCACCTGAAATCTGGCGAACTTGGCCAGATGGCAGAGCGATGTTTGCAGAACCGAGGTTTGCTGCTGGAACACCAGTTGCCTGACAGAGGGCAGCCAAGGTTGCATTGGCGCCAGCGCCGGTAGCGGCACATGGGTCAGATGCACTTGGGAAGCCTTCGCCTTGTGGTGCGAAGAGTTCGGCAATTGATGGAGCACGAACAGCTGTGTTGAATGAAGCACGGAAGCGCAGTTGCTCATCCGGAGCCCACTCACCAGCAATCTTGTACGCTTCTACACGTCCAGCAGTGCTGTAGTCTTCAGTACGGTAAGCCAATTCGAGACCAAGGATGTCTGCGAATGGAACGTCTTTCAGGATTGGCAAGTATGCCTCACCATATAGACCGTACACGTCGAAGCCGCCAGTGACTGGTGGAGCGCCGTTAAAGCCAGAGATCGTGCCAGCAGCAACCGCTTGTGATGGTGCAAAGTCGAAGAACTCTTCGCGATACTCACCACCGAATGCAAGACCGATTGGGCCGCCTGGAAGCTCGAAGTAACCAGATGTGTCACCAGAAAGCGTTGCGACGAAGTTTGTGACTTCATAGTCAACGTCAATCACAGCAAGCGTACGGATGAAGTCCGCAGCTTCTGGTGAAATGTTGCCTTCACCGTAAATGTTGATCGGCACACAAGAACCGGTCAACGCGCCGTTTGAAGACGTGTCAGAACAAGTTGGGTTACCGTTGGCGTCTACGTCGACGTTGCCGTCGCCGTCAGCGTCTGAAAGCAGAAGCGCTTGGAAGAAGCGGTTCTTGTCGATGTTACCAGACTGGTTCTCTTTACCGACAGTGCGGCCTTCAGAGAAAGACATGTCGAGTTGCCAAGTGTCGGTGATGTCCCAACGCAAGCCAGTTTCGATTTGGAAAGATGTGAAAGAGTTGTCGGCGATACGTGGGCCAACCTCTTCCAAACGACGGCGAATACCGAACGCACCAATGGTGAATTCGTCATCAATACCGTCACCATCCGTATCAACGCCAGAACCGACAGAGTCTGAGATCAGCTGCTGTGCAGATGGCGCGATGAATGGGTTGCCGTCCAAAGATACTTGGATCGTTGTGCCACGCGGCTCAAAGATCGGTGTTGGAGCGAGCTGTTGTGGAACATTGTTGTCAGCCATGAATGCAGATGCATAAACTTCGAGCTCATTATTGATCTCGTACTTGGCTTTACCGTTAATCTGGAAACGTTCCTGTGGCAGCTGAATGTAGTTTTCAGGTGCGTAGTTGTAGAAGTCGTTGTTGTCGCCAGACGTAATGAATGGGCGAAGGGTGCCGTCCTGGTTGAAGATACCACGCTCACCGGTTGGGAGGTTGAATCCGCTAAACAGCGCGCCTTGTGGTACACCAGAAGAACCGCCGTCGAAAAGGCCGCCTTCTTCGTCATCGAACTGAGCAAAGAAAGAGAAGTCACGGTCGCCTTGGAAAAGCTCTTCACGCTTGGTGTAGCCGAGGCTGACAACTGCGTTAC
>JBCBGJ010000178.1:0-5523 GCA_038526925.1 Pseudomonadota bacterium | reverse complement strand
TTGAAACTTCACGCTTTCGAGCGCACGGCGCAGCAGAACGGCGCGGTCTTTTGTGCGCGTCACAATACCCACAGCGCCTGCGAGCACAGCCTCACCTTCAGATATGTCGAACATCGCATCAGGATCGCAAGATCGCCCGTTTGCGTATCTTCCAACCCCATCTGTGGGTATTGTGACGCGCACAAAAGACCGCGCCGTTCTGCTGCGCCGTGCGCTCGAAAGCGTGAAGTTTCAAACCTATCAGAACTGGAAGCTTGTCATCGTGAACGACGGTGGGGAGCCTGGGCCCGTTGATGATCTTGTCGCGCATGTCTTTCAGGGGGATGAGCGCGTGTCGATCATCCACAATCCTAAAAGTACCGGTATGGAAGCCGCCAGCAACGCCGGGCTCAAAAGCCTATCCACGGATCTGGCCATCATCCATGATGATGACGACAGCTGGGCGCCAGAGATGCTGTCCGTAGCCACACAGATTTTGGTCGCGCAACAAAGCCAGTTCCCTCAAATTCGCGGTGTTGTCACCCTGATCAACCACGTCAAAGAGACGGTTACTGGTAATCATGTCCAGGTAAATTCGATTAAGCCATGGGCCGCCGGGGCCGCGCATCTGGAAGAAGGGTTCATTGACCTCGCGACCCTGTATAACCACAATCTCTTTGCGCCCATCGCCTTCCTGTTTGACCTCAATATCTGCAAATCCCTGGGTCTGTATGATGAAGCACTGCAGGTACTCGGTGACTGGGACTTCCATCAGCGATATTGCTCGAAATACGACATCTGGATACATCCAGAATATCTTGCATTTTACCATCACAGGGCGGCGTCTACCGGCGCGCTGAGCAATTCCGGCGGCAACCGCCATATCTATTACAGGCAGTTGCTAAAGAATAAATGGCTTCGCGAGAGCCTTGCGGACCAGGGTCCAAGCGGTGCTGCCGCTGTCTTGTTCCGCGAAATGGCTGAAAAAGACATTGCTGGCTATCATGCTCCGTCGTTTGGCGGACCGCCTCCTCGAAAAAGCAAATATAAATCTCCGTTGCGCGCTGCGCTGTCTGACTGGAATAGGAAGCGGAAAGCCAAAAGGAAGGCTTAGAGTGAGCGAGCCCATGAATTTTACTCTGCCGAGTGCCGCAGCCATTGTTACGTTTGATATTTTTGACACATTGGTGCATCGCAGATGTAAGGCACCGGTCGATGTTTTTGAGATAACACGTCTTCGCGCGATTGAGGGTCCTTTTGGTATTATCGCACATGATGTGATCGGTGACTTTACACAATCACGCATCTTGGCAGAGGCTCAGGCACGCGAGGCCCGGACGACCAATCATGGTGGTGAAGGTGAAATCACCTTCGATGAAATCTATGACCGCTGGCAAGAGCAGACCCAAGCAAACGACGCGCTGACGGAATGGCTCAAGACATGTGAACTTGAGACGGAAACCGCCATGCTGTTCGCAGCACCCGAGGGTCTACGTCTGTTTCAGGACGCACGTGCCAAAGGCGCCAAAATTGCCTTTCTCAGTGATATGTACCTCCCCTCAGAGTGGTTGCGGGATCTGCTGATCCGCTTAGGCTTTGACGGGGCTGACAGCTGCCCGCTCTACGTCTCGGGCGAAGTGCGTTTGTCCAAACATTCGGGTGCGCTTTATGATCATGTGAGTCAGGCAGAAGGGTGGTCTCTCGACGAAAACTGGCTCCATTTCGGTGACAACCAACGCTCTGATATCGACAAAGCCAAAGAAGCGGGACTGTCGACGCATTTTGTGACATGGGGGTATGTTGAGAACAAACTGACACAACGTGATACCAGTTTGCAGGCCAACACTGTCGCATCTTTGATCGGCGCATTAGACCTGCCGCAAGCCGAAAAATACTTGCCACAAGACCCTCTGGAACGTGTTGGCTACACGATTTGGGGGCCGATGCTTTTTGGGTTTACCTGCTGGATTGCAGCCCAATTACGCCAACGGGATATCACGCGGGCCGTCTTTGTTGCGCGTGACGGCTGGTTGCCAATGCAACTGTTCCAGACGCTGCAGCAGCATGCCGGTCTAGAGACCATAGAGACGCGCTATTTCTACATGTCGCGCAAAACCGGGTATCTGACCGGAGTGCGGGACTGGTGGCCTGAACGGGCTTGGCAATATATGTTTGGCAAGACGTCTAAGAGTGCCGCTCGGTGTCTGTCAGCTGCGGGGCTGGACGCCAATAAATACCGCGGTACGCTCCAAGCCTTTGGCATTGACCAGATTGACCACCCGCTTCCAGAGCGTGAGCGCTACAGGGTCTTTGAGGCGCTCAATGCTTTATATGCGGATGTTTTGCGCAGCTCACGCGACAAACGGTTGGCCTTTGAAGGCTACTATAAGTCGACTTTGACAGGTCAGGATCGCATCGCTCTGATTGATATTGGATGGATTGGAAACATTCAGCGCTGCTTTGTACACTCCATGTCCGATGTAACCACCCGCGATAAAGTCGAAGGGTTCTATATTGGGCTGCATGAGAATGACATCTGGCCCAATGTAAAACTGGGCATGAAGATGCAAGGCTGGCTGAACTCGGGTGTGCGGTACCAAGAGCATTACCATGCCCTACCGGCCGGTGGCGTAGAATTGATGGAGTTTATCCTCACCGCCGATCATGGATCGACAATTAACCTGACCCATGAGGATGGCGCCATCGTCCCTGTGCTCGAAGAGCAAGGCGCCGATGAGCTCGAACATCAACGCCTGGCGCTGAGGGCTCAAAAAGGGCTGACTAAGTTTTTTGAAGACAACCTTTATTTGCTGGACTTGCTGTCCCCTGAAATGCTGTCGAGCGCGGATTGGGCGGACCCCTTCCTGCGATTGGTTACGGCGCCAAAGGATGACGAGATCGAACTCTTGGCCGGGATTAGCCACTCGGACTCTCCGGGCAGCAACGCTGAACGTCTCAAACTGGCCCGCAAGCTCCCATTGAAACATCGTTTCAGGCCTAAATATCGCCGTCGCGCGCGGCGCGAAGCCTTCTGGAAAGCGGCGTTTGATCGTCTGAACCGTGTGCGGGTCGGGTGACGTTGCGCTCTGGTCAGCTAGCTCTGCGTCGTCGTCGTTTGATAGCCTTGCTTCTGCGCTTCATACAGCCCGGCATACAAACCACCCTGTGAAAGAAGGCTCTGGTGATCGCCTTGTTCAACCAGACGACCTTCATCCATCACAAAGATCGTATCAGCATGGGTGATGGCAGACAGTCGATGTGCCACGATAAGCGTCGTGCGCTCGACCGAAAGCCGCGCCAAGGCCCGCTTTACCTTGTCTTCCGTGCGTTGATCCAAAGCGGATGTGGCTTCATCCAATAGCAGGATGGGAGCATCGCGCAGAAACGCGCGCGCAATGGCGATGCGTTGCTTTTGCCCCCCCGAAAGTTGGGAACCTTTGGTGCCGAGTGGCACGTCGCCTCGTTGTCGCATCAGATCCGCAATTTCGGCAGCTTCCGCTGCGGCCCAGACTTCTTCGTCAGTCGCGTCTGGCCGCACATAGCGGATGTTGTCAAACATCGACGCATTAAAAATAACAATGTCTTGGGCCACAACCGAGAATGCACCGCGCAGGTCTGCGATACGAATATCCTCAATAGAGGTGCCACCGATTGTGATGTCCCCATCTTGCTTCTTGTAAAGACGCGTTAGCAGGCTGAGGACTGTTGTTTTGCCGGACCCCGTCGCCCCGACAAGCGCAGTTACGCTGCCCCCTTTGAAGGTCAAAGACAGGTTTTCAAAAAGCGGAACGTCTGAGCTGTAGCGGAACGTGATATCATCAAAGATAATATCACCCGATGTGTCAAAACTCGTGAGCGCCCCGGGCGCATCCTTGATGGTGGGTTGTTCACGGTACACGCCCGTAATGGCATCCAGGATAATGAGATTGGCCTGAAGCCGGGCAATGAACTGCGCAAACAGGCGCAGCGGATCAAACACAAGCACCATGCCAAGCAAAAAGGCGATAATGGCGGCCCCGTCCATGTCATAGTTGGGGCTCAGCACCATGTAACCGCCCCCGCCGATCACGAGGACATAAACAAAGGCCGAAACAAGATCCATCGCCGGCAGCACCAAAGCCTGAGCCGCTTGTAATTTGATGCTGATCGCTTTGATGCCCGAAGTGGCCTCGAACAGGCGTTTCTGCTCTTGGCCCTCCTGGCCAGAGATTTTGACAGTGCGCATACCGTTCGACATTTCTTCGATGCCGCTCATGTAGTCGCCCATGACATTTTCTGCCTCGGCCTGAACCTCTTTCACGCGTGCAGAAACCCGCGTGATGATAAAGACAATCGCAGGCAGCACGATGACGGCTGTCAGAAAAAGCTGCGGCGAACGGTAAACAAGATACCCAGAGACCACGATGACCGTGGTCAGATCACGCACAGCATTGACCGTTTTCTGGCCCACAAATTGGCTGAGCCCATCAGCTTGGTTGACAAGGCGCAGGATAATTTCGCCTGCGGATGTCCGCTCAAAAAACTCAAGATCAAGGGTCAGAAGATGCTTGATGAGATCCTCACGCATCTTCTGGACCGCTTCACTGGCAAGCCACGTGGACAGACGCGGGACGATGTAGGACATCGCGCCGCGTGCCGAAAACAGCAAGAAGACGGTTATGCAGACCCGGATCAGATCCGAGACCGCACCATCCTCAAAAATAACCCTCAAACCATCCTCTGTGAGGCGTAAGAACTGCTGATAAACAAAGGCTTGCGCCATGATCAGCACCATCACGACCAGCAGCCAAGGCGCGCGCGCCTTTAGATAATTGCTCCAAAACCACCGAAGGTTTTTGATATCTTGTGCTGTAAAAAATTGCCGCTTTTGCGAGGCAGCCTTTGGATTTTTTGCGTCGGGCGCCATAACATGATCTGCGTTGCAAGTTTGGGCCTATGTAGCAAGTCGGGCGTCTAGCACAAGGTGTTCTCCGGTTCAGGGCGAAGGGCTGTCTGCTTCCGCCTGTCTGCTCCCGCCTGTCTGTCCGATATCTGATCTGGTGTTCTTGCCTGTGGACCGACATGCCATGGTCGTCCGCATGGCCATCTGCTTAGGCTGCATGGCTTTCCCAATAGAATTAGACTACCGAGCACGCAGGGCGATACGACACCGGAATAGACCGGACCCCGGCACGACGGAACCATGCGAATGAGCATTGCATCACTCACCACATACCTCATCAATCTCGACACCAGCATCGAACGAAGACTGTCAGCAGAGCAGTATCTTAAAAGCGCTGGTTTGGAATTTACGCGGGTCCCGGCATTTGACGGACGCGGTGCCAACCCCAAAGATTTTGCCGAATATGATCATCACCGCGCGCGCGGATGGTTTGGTCGCGGACTCTCTGGAGCCGAGCTTGGCTGCTATTTTAGCCATGTCGCATGCGTGCGCCGCTTTCTGCAAAGCGATGCTGCCTTTGGGTTGGTCTTAGAAGATGATCTTGCTTTAGAGCCGAGTGCCGCAGACATCCTGCGATCCAGCCTTGATTTTCTGGAAACACA
>JBCBGJ010000177.1:0-5551 GCA_038526925.1 Pseudomonadota bacterium | reverse complement strand
CGGCCGGGAAGGATTCCGGTTGCAATATTTTCGTGACATCAATGAGAATATCAGCCTGCTCGTCGGATTAGATTATGATGACCAATTCCAAGCGCAGCGCTCCATTACATATGATGTAGACCCAACTACAGGCGTCTCGGGTGATCGAGACCTCGATACAATTCTCTTCAACCGACTCTTTCTTTTCCCATTCGAATTGGAGACTTACGGCGTATTTGGCCAAGTCGAATGGCAAGCAACGGATCAATTACGGTTTTCTGGCGGTGTCCGTTACGAAGAGCCAGAATTTGTCATTGAGGCGGGCCAACGGACATTTGAATTCGTTAGAGACGCGAACGGTGATCCAGTGTTTAGGCCGGGTGGATCAGGCTCCTCTGATGGCCTCGCCTTCAATATCGGTGCGACCTATGATTTCAACGCGAACCTCACCGGCTTCGCCAATTTCGCGCAATCCGTAGAGCTGCCTAGCCTCAACCAAGTATCGCGTCTGGTGCCGCCCGATGCTCCGCTGGAAAGCGATGTCGCCATTGAACCGCAAAATATCGACAATTACGAAGTGGGGCTGCGTGGCCAAACGAAAGACGTTATCTATGCCGTCTCTGCCTTCTACTCTGAGTCAGAGTTTGGAGAGACATTCGTCTTTGATGCCAGCACCGGGTTCAGCGAATACTTGCGCGCACCAGAGCGGATTTATGGCTTCGAGGCGTCAGCGGACTGGAATGTCACTGATCGCTTCAATCTGATCGGGACGTTCTCTTGGAGCGAAGGTGAGGCCGACGAAGATGGCAATGGGCCTGCAGGGTTCACAGCGTTGTCCGGTTTAGAGATTCAGCCATGGAAAGCCACTCTTGCTGGATCATATGATCTCAATGAGACGATTGATCTCAACTTCCTTGCCTACGGCATCGGGGATCGCGACAGCGCGTTTGAAGACGGCACAGACGCGTTTGAGATTACGGGTTACGCTATCTTCGATGTCGGCGCCGATATCGAGCTGCCCTATGGTGTTTTGAGTGTTCAGGTGACCAACCTGTTCGATCGCCAATATTTGACGCCAGCAAGCCAGACTTACGCGAATAATGGCCTCTTTAATGACCGCGTAAACCCAGCGGCAGGACGAGCTGTCAATCTAGCCTATCAGATCACGTTCTAAACCTTCAAAATTCAAACAAACAGCGGCGTTACACGGAAATGTGTAGCGCCGCTTGTTTTTGACTGATCGACACAACATTGATCGGTTGTAATAGTATCGAATGGGTAAAAGGCGCCGTTGGTCACTCTCTGAAGAAGAAATCCTTTCCGCAGCCGACAATCTGGCGCGGAAAACGAGCTTTGACTTCTCGATGCGCCACCTTGCGGACGCACTGGAGACTTGGCCAAATTCCATTTATTTTTTCTACGAAAATAAACTCGCGCTCCAAGCAGCTCTTTTAGATAGAGTTTTAGAACGCGTTCTCTCTGAAAACACGGTCACGCAATTTCTTGATGAGGCAAGCCCTTGGCAAGACCGTATCCGTCAATTGGCGCTGTCACTGTTTGAAGAACTTTCTGATTATGAAGGTGCGGGCCATATGATGACCCATTATGGGCTGACAGGGTCCATTGCCGGCATTCGCCTATTTCAGATGTATATCCACCTCGGAAAATCCATTGGGTTGAGCCCGGAACGAACTGCCAATATCTTGCAGGTCTCATTGAGTCTGCTGGTAACTTTTTCCGACCTGGCTGCGGCAAAAAAGAACGGCAACGCCAACCCAAAACTATTCGAGGCCAGTGGTCTACCGGTTCACCCAGACCCTAGCATTCAGCTGGCGGCGGAACGGATCCTGACAACGACCGTCAAAGAGCGAGCGCTTATTGGGATAGACCTGTTTATCACGGCGATTGAGACAGAATTAGCGTAGGCTAGAGAGAACGAAACGCACGAACGTTTTAGTATTATTGTGCCCGACGGACAGGTTTTTTGAGTAACGGTTGAATGGCGTCGATAGCCGCTTGGGTTATGTCTCTTCATGCCCGCCCATCAACCGCAAAAGACTGTAAGTTCTCCAACAAAGCCTCCGCAAACAGATAGATTAGCTCTTACCACGTCCCTCTAATCACGCGCATCACTCATCTGTCAGAACGCGCCGCTCGATACGCGCTTCGCCGGCCGGGTCGGGGTGGACGATGACATCGGCATCGGGAAACGCTTCTTCAATCGTAAGTTCAATACGATCAGAGATGTCGTGGGCGTCGCGGAAACTAAGAGCAGGGTCAATCTGGATATCGACCTGAATGAAGCGGCTGCCCCCGGCGCGTCGCGTGCGTAGGGCGTGATAGTCGCGCACGTCCGGGTCCTGATCTAGGATAGTTTGAATAAGGGCGCGATCGGCGTCCGGCAATTCCTCATCCATTAGCTGGGGAATGGCTTGTCTCGCAACGTTCCAACCTGCGGCCACCAGAAAAGCTGCGGCGATCAGGCCTGCCAAAGCGTCGGCTTGCGGAAAGGCGAAGTAAGCACCGATGATAACCGCCACGAGCGCGCCACTATTGGCGATCAGGTCGCCGGTATAATGCGCGCGGTCGCCCTCAACGATCAGAGATCCGGAGCGTTTGATGGCGAGGCTCTGAAAGGTCACAAGACCAAAAGTTACGATGAGCGACAAGGCCAGCGCAGCAATTGCAATCATCGGACGGTCAATTGGCTGGGGCTGGATCAGTCTTTGCAGGCTCTCCCAGCTTACAAGTGCCACTGATGCGGCGATCAGTGCTACCTGTCCCAAAGCCGTCAGCGCTTCGGCTTTATGGTGTCCAAACCGGTGATTGTCGTCCGGAGGCAGCGCGGCATAGCGCACGGCACCAGCGGCGACGAGGCTGCCGAACAGATCCAGGCCGCTATCCGCTAGGGAGCCCAGAACGGCGGCAGATCCGGTGACCAACCATGCCGCGAGTTTCAAAACCGCCAATGTGAAGGCCGCGATCACTGCCAGGCGGGTCGCCGCCTGCGCCCAAGAGAGCGAAGTGGCGCGATTCTGCTCGGAGGTTGGCGCGGTCGTCATGGCCGCGGGCATACCAAGATCAGGAGCGATAGGCGAGGCGCATTTTTTTGACGTCAATTGGGTATTGATTTTGATGGCCAATATTGCAAATGAAAATCATTAGCAAAATATGGGTGGCCACACCTCATGCCTTACAAGCTCAACAAGACTCTCACATATGGTGTGATGCACCTTTTCGTCGCTATGGCGGTGGCATATGCCGTGACGGGTAATCTTGCGGCCGCCCTCGCCATCGGCCTGTTAGAGCCGGCGGTTCAGACTGTGGCGTATTTCTTCCATGAAAAGGCATGGGGGAGAGTGTGCCCCCATTCCGATTCAGTCGCCAACTGACACGCCGACTCCCGGGGATCACAAAGGCATCGCAATGCTTGGATGGTCGACAGCAGTCCGGATGTCTGTTGTGGCGGGCGGTCTTTTGACCGATTTAAGCCCTTGAACCTATGTCTCCTAGTGCTCGCTTACCGGAAAGCTCGAGGGACCGTTCTGGGCAATCTTAAGCCTCTTTTTCCGTCTATGGTAGGGCATGAGGAGGGCTCGATCCAAATATTGAGCGGACCCGCAAAATCTAACGGTCTTTCAAAAAACAAGGCTGACAACAGCATCAGTTGAGAATAAGTTGCAACTGGTATGACTGATCGATCAGACACATCAAACCAGTTTCGAGGCTTCGCGGATAATTCGGGATGCTCTTACGAGGATACGCAATTTCAGTCCGGCCTAGTTTGGCATTCCTTGCGCAAACAAGGTGAAGCGACGGACACACAGTCTGTGTTGCCTGCGGGTTTGCATATTGGATACGGGGTCGCCAGCATGGTCACGTCAAACGCTCAACTCGGCGAAGTTGAAGCGCGGGGGCCGATGGTGACCGCGATGTTGATTCCTGACGAAGGCGCTTGCTTTCGCACAGTGTCCGGCACTGGAAACATTTGCTCTTTTGGCCTCCACGTCGCCGACCCTTCAGCGATCGAGCAAGACCCATGTTTGCGCGAGATTGCCCGCAGGATGCGAGACCGAAAGATTGCCGCAATGACCGGTACCGTCACAAAAAGACTGGAAAAACTCCGCACCGCAATCGACCCATGGTTCCAAGGTGAGACGCGTGGTCTGATGCTGCAATCGCGCGCCCTAGAACTGACAGCCGTCGTAGCGCAAGCTCTCGATGCGCCAGGCGAGGAGTCTTATATCTCGCCTCGGGATCTCCGCCGCGCGGCATCGGTTCGTGAACTGATCGACTCGGATCTGAGTAAAACGCTTCGCCTGGAATGGCTTGCCGAACAGACGGCAATTGACGCCCGCGCTATGACACGCCTGTTTCGACATGTGTTTGGGGAAAGCATCGGGGAGTATATAATGCGCCGGCGCATGCATGTGGCCTCTGATCTTTTAGGAAAAGGCGCCAGCGTCAAAGCCGTCGCAGCCGAGGTCGGCTACAATCCAAATGCGTTTTCAACGGCCTATCGCCGATATTTCGGCTATTCGCCGAGACGGTAGTTCAATCTTTCAGCGTATCACGCGCTCTGTCCGATGCGATGAGAATTTTGTCCGAATATCGAAGGTTTTGAGTGTTGAACCGCGCTCTTAAACGCGTGCAATTGGGCTCGATTACTAATCTGGGGAGTATGCCAAAAATGCACCGATTGATCTTGAGCACAGGTGCCGTTGCGGCCCTATCTGCCGCTTCATTGGCTGCGGCCCAATCCGTTGATGAAGAGCCAGTAACACTCGACAAGATTGTAGTGCAGGGCACGAAACAGGAGACCACGCTGCAGGATGCGGATGTCGCGGTGACTGTGATCGGACGAGAAGCGCTGGAGGCGGCGCGTGTCACAGATTTTCGTAAGATCGACGACCTCGCACCGAATGTTCAGTTTAATGATTCGAGCCCCCTGGGCGCGGTTTACATCTCAATCCGAGGCGTGGAATCGAACGCTTTTGTCGTTAACCGTGCAGCGGTCTATATTGACGGCATTCCGTTCAGGGAATTGAGCAACTCTGTCCTAACACAATTGGAATCCGTCGAGGTTCTGCGCGGGCCGCAATCCACCCTCTATGGCGCCAACACCGAATCCGGTCTGATCCTGATCAATACACGTCCGCCCGGCGATGAGTTCGAGGCCAATGGAACCTTTACAGCGACGACGTTTGATACCGGCGAGGCGTACTACTTTGAGGGATATGTCGGTGGGCCTATCGCAGAAGACACACTCTCGGGATCGGTAGCGGTTCGTTATTCAGACCGAGATTATTTTCTGCAAAACATCGGAGCAACGCCGCAAGGCCAGGGGCAGATAGATGAACTCTATGTGCAGGGGCGACTTCGCTGGACACCCACCGACCGCCTGACCGTCAATGCCAATGCCTATGTGATCGATACTGAAGCGCCCGGTATTTACCGTTTTGACGGCTTTCCGGTAGACTTGGATCGCTACAACGCCGTTTATAGCGACGGCATTTTGTTTGATCCATCTAATCCCTTCTCGCCGCCTCCTGTGAACGGACCGCTACGCGCG
>JBCBGJ010000176.1:0-5556 GCA_038526925.1 Pseudomonadota bacterium | reverse complement strand
CTGGCTCTGATGCGATCTATCATACCGCACCTGCCACCGTTTCTCTGGATGTTGGCGCAGACGCCAGACGCCTGCGCGTTTCGGTTGGTATCCTCACCGATCAAGACACTGCGAAGGCACTTTACTCTGACGGATTGAAGGTCAGCCTCCTGCAAATCGAAGCCGTAGAGAGCGTCGATTTTGGTCCCTATCGCGAGTGGGAGATGCCAGGCCTGATCGTCTCTGCCTTCAAAACAAAGCTCGAAAATGAATATCCTGGTACGCAGATCCGCGCTGTGATTATTCGCGATTTTCAACGCGTAGGGGCCTAAAGGATCAGTCGTCCCCTAAGGCGTAATCGACAATTGCTTCGCAATGGATCAGCGCCGTGTCATACGGCGGCAATGGGCTATTCTTATCCGTAATCAACATGCCAAGCTCGGTGCAGCCGAGAATGATGCTGTCGCAGCCTTGGTCCTTGAGTGCCTGAATCGCCTCTTCGTAGTAGGCAATGCTTGTGTCGGTAACGATGCCATGCGTGAGCTCTTCAAAAATGATCCGGCTGAGTTCTTTTTGGGTTTCGGCATCTGGCAAGATCGGTGTCATGCCGGTTGTCTCGGTGAGTCGATCCACGAAATAGGGCTGCGCCATCGTGAAAGCGGTACCGAGCAGACCGGGTTGTTGCCGGCCGTCTTTTTGAAGCTTTGCGCCGCAGGCGTCGACGATGTGCAGAAATGGAAGCTCAGTCGCCCCCTGAATGGCATCGGCAACCGTGTGGAGGGTATTGCAAGCCAGGACTAGAAAGTCCGCGCCCGCACCGGAGAGGCCTTTTGCAGCCTGATCAAACCCGCTGCGAATAAACGGCCAATCGCGTGTTTCGTGCGCGCCATTATAGTCGTGAAAGTTCACTGAGTGGATACGCATATCGGCGCTGTGATAGCCGCCGCGGCGCTGCCGAACCAGGGCATTGATCGTCTTATAATAGATCAACGTCGCTTCCGTGCTGACCCCGCCAATCATGCCAATCGTTTTCATCGCGCGCCATCCTCAAAGCCAGCCAGCGCCCATTCCGCAAAGTCTGCGAGATTGCCGCCTTTAAACAAAAAACCGCCAATTCCTGCGGCATGGGCTGCGTCGATATCTGTTTGTTTGTCGCCAATCAAGAAACTTGCTTCGCGTTTCACGGGAAAATCTGCGAGTGCCTGAAGGATCATCCCAGGCTTCGGCTTTCGATCATAGCTGTCTTTGCGATAGCGCGGATTCGTCCCCTCATGATGGAACGGACAAGCATAAATTTGATCGACGTCGGTTCCGGCGTCTTGGAAGCCCGTAATCATATGCGTATGGACCGCTTGCATGTCGGCCTCTGTGTAATGATCAAAGGCGATCCCAGACTGGTTGGTCACAACGAAAACAAACCAACCACGCGCTTTAAAGGCCGCCACACACGCCGCCGCGCCATCGATCCATTCCCAGTCTTCCAGCCGCGCGACATAACCGCGATCGACATTGATAACGCCGTCGCGATCAAGGAACAAAGCGGGTCGAAGATCAGCCATTCGCTTGCCTAACCCAGACTCTCGTTCTGCGCGAGGGGCCTTGGCAGAATTCAAAAATTCTGGTGCCTTGACGTTGGGGAGATCTGAAAACAGGCCCCCTCAAAGCCTCGGGAGGGCAAAAACATGGAACAACTTATTCCACTCATTTTAAATGGTGTCGGCGGCGCCGTGCTTGGACCGATTGTGTCTAAAGCGCTGGGCGGCAAAGGCGGAACTGGCGCGATTGCTGGGATTATCGGCGGATTGGCCGGTGGCTACGGCATGAACGCAGCCGATGTCGGCTTTCAATCCTTGCTCGGCAGTGAAGCGATTATGGGTCTGCTCAGCAGCTTCCTAAATGGCGGCGTTGGCGGCGGTGTTATTGGTGGGATCATCGGACTTGTAACCAAGGCTCGCTAAGCCAAACTCACAAACACTCTAATAGGGCAGTCCTAGGGCTGCCCTTTTTCTATTCCGCAGGCGTCGGTTCGGCGGATGCAGCTTCGGCAATCGCGCGTCGATTGATGCCTGCGCCGATTAAGAATGGAATGATCGCTAGGCCGGTTATTATGGCGGCCAATAGAAACGCTGCTCCCCCTGTTTTTAAAGCATGGCCGTCCGGTAGCGTCGCAAAGTACTGCAGAGTCTGTGTCATCAGCACGGGGCTAATGATTAGCGTGAAGGCCATCATGCTCGCCTGCGCGCCTTGTAATTCACCTTGCGCATTGCGGGGTGTCAGGGTCGAGGTGATTGTATTGATCGCGGGCATGGCGACCCCGCCAATCGCGGAAACGAAGATCACTGCATAAGCCATCCAAGGAGCGCTTGCTAAGAAGAATAGGAAGAGGGCAATTGCATTTGCCACTAAGCCAAATAGCCCCGCACGCATCGGCCCGAAGCGTTTGATCAAGTATCCTGTGAGCAGCGCTTGGCTAACGGCTGACCCTATGCCTACGGCGGCGAGTGAGAGCCCGATTTCGAACTCCGACCAATCGTAGCGGATTTCGCCGTGGAAGTTCCAGGTTGATGGGTAAACCGCATGCGCGATTTGAAACAGACCAATTGCGACAATGAACCAAGCGACACGCGGGACTTTGGAGAAATGGACCATTGCGCCGAATGGGTTCGCACGCGCCAAATTAAAGTCTCGGCGGTCTTCTTCCTTCAGGCTTTCGGGCAGGATGAACCAGCCATAGAGGAAGTTGATCCCCGCAATCGCGGCAGCCACAAAGAAGGGCAAGCGTGGATTAATCTCACCCAAAAATCCGCCAAACACGGGGCCAAGAATGAAGCCAATCCCGAACGCGGCGCCCATCATTCCAAACGCGCGGCCGCGGTCTTCGGGCTCCGTGACGTCTGCGATATACGCATTTGCGACCGAATAGGTGGCAGAGAACATTCCGCCCAAGAAGCGGCCAATAAAGAGAACAGCAAGCGTCGGGGCGAGACCCATGATCAGTAAGTCGACCCCCAACATGGCAATCGAGGCAAGCAAGACAGGTCGGCGCCCATAGCGGTCAGACAGACCGCCCAAAATCGGCATCGCGAAGAAGTTGGCGATCGCGAACGTCATGGCTAGCCAGCCTCCGTA
The DNA here is from genome assembly GCA_038526925.1 of Pseudomonadota bacterium. Taxonomy (GTDB): domain Bacteria; phylum Pseudomonadota; class Alphaproteobacteria; order Caulobacterales; family Hyphomonadaceae; genus Henriciella. Next base: position 2,448 of record JBCBGJ010000176.1, on the reverse strand, counting down.
CGAGACCGATTGTTCTGCTGCGAGACCGGTAATGTCCTCTAACAGTGCAGGCATGACTGGCATGATGATCCCAAAGGACACCATGTTCAGGATCACAGCGACGACCACGAAGAAGAAGGCGTTCTTTCCGGGCTTGTCTGAGGGTGTCGCAGTTTCCGTCATTCCCCCGCTTTGATGGAGCGCGGAGCTGTGGTCAATACGGCAAGAGCGACACCGCTCAAGATTGCGGTCGTTGCAAGCGCAAAACGCACGGTAATCGGCTCAGATAAAAATAGGACGCCGCCAATCGCTGCAATTGCGGGGACGCTGAGCTGCGCAATGCCCGCCCGCGTTGCGGTCAGCCCTGATAAAGCGCGGTACCAGATCACGTAGCCGAGACCTGAAGTTACAGCGCCGGATAGTATAGCGAGGGTGATGCCATCCAGCGGCGGTAAGGGTTCAGGAGCGATGAATAGTGTGGCGGCGAGCAGAGGAATTGCCAAAAGACTCGCAATGACGAAGTTTCCGGTTGTGGCTGCAGTTGCGTCCTTCGCGCTGCGCCCGATCAGAGAGTATCCGCCCCAACCAATCCCTGCGATCGCCATCATGGCTGCGGCCCAAAACGGCGGCGCTTCCAATCTCGGAGAAACGAGCCAAATTAGCGCTGCGACTGCAACCAAGACGCCAGCCCATTGCAAAGGAGAGAGTGTCTCGCCCCGCATCAAACCCCATCCCAGCATGGTGATCTGGACTATCGCAAACAGGATGATCGCACCCGTCCCTGCGGGAAGCGCGATGTAAGCGTAGGAAAAAAAAGCCGCATAGATCAGGAGCGAAGCGCCGCCGCGAAGCGATCCAGCGATCTTTCTCGACTGCAGTAAACAGATGATCGCCAGAACAGTCGCGCCGCTTATCAATCGGATCAGCGCAAACGTCCCGGCGCCGATCTCAGTCTCAACCAATCCCATACGGCCCAAGACCGAGTTGGCCGCAAAGGCCACCATCGCCAAGCTGGTGAGCAGAAAGAGGTTGAGCGCGTTGGACATCCCGCCTCTTAGGTAGGCTCTCAGCGTGAGGCCAGCTTAATCCAAAGCTGCTGTATCAAAATCGGTTGAAGTCTCGATCAGCGAAAGCGCCTTTTCATAGGCCGGGTCTGTGCCGTCCAAAAACGCTTGGACTGTCATTGGCGTTTCAATGTCGGGCGAGACGCCAAGTCCTGGTGTGAAACTCTCAATGTTCATAAACGTTTGCATCGCTGGGACGCGCATTTTGATGCCGCTATTTGGCAGTGTGAGCGTGAACAGGATGCCGGCGGTTGCGCCCTCTGCGTTCCCACCTGTTCGCTCGCCAATCAAGATCGCATCCGGATTTTGATCTTTGATGAAAGCCAGTAAATGTGTCGAGCCTGACGAGTTGGCGGCGCTTGTCAGCAAAATCAACTGCCCCTCAAATGCTGTTCGGTCGGGTTTCACTTGCTTCAGATCATCGCTGACCATTTTGCGGAGAGAATACGTGCCGTCAGAGTTCTTTTTGAAGCCCATAGGGTTTGGGTTCATCGCCCGGCTGTCCCAGGTCCAAAGATAGTCCTCAAGCCCGTCCATTTTGAGCGTCTTGACGCGGATGTCTTTTTTGAAAGCGGCTTTTTCGCTCATGAGATGTGCGGCGAGGCGCAGCGAGGCGTCATCAGAGCCGCCGCCATTGCGTCTTAGGTCAACGATCAAAGTCTCGCGCCCTTCATCCTTCAAGGCTTTGAAGATCGGATCATAAAGTGTGTCTGGTTTGACCGGTTGGCGATAGTTCACAAATGTATCGACCGCGAGATAGGCCGCGCTTTCACCGATACGTTGAAAGCGAATGGCGTCTTTGAAGTTTCGCGCACCGGTTTGACCCGCGCCGAGGTCAAGCCATTCAGGATGCGTGATCCGCTCGACAGTCACTACTTTGGGGGCCTCGTCGCCGCGTTGAATCGTAAGGTCCGCGGTCGGACCGGTCTCAAACAAGAGCGCACCAAAGTGATCGAGCCCGCCGCCGCGAAACTCCAGTGACTGCGCCACCTGGCCGTCGCGCGCCCACTCTGTTTGTCCGTCAAATGGGATGAGGGGTAAGATCTCATCGACGCGCTCGCTCAAGGCTTGTCCATCGACGGCCAATATTTCATCTCCGCGCATTAGTCCCGTTTCATCACCCGCAATCGAGACAAATCCGCGGCCTTCAATGAGCTCCCAACGCATTGGCAGGTAGACTGGCACTGTTTTGCGCTTTTCCGCCATCACATCCGGCAATTCCGCCTTCGTATGATCGCAGCGGATACCTGCCAGAACACGATTGGATTCGACGTAAAAGCCCCCGAGGCTCATGCCTTCGTCAGCGTTGGCTTGAGCAATCAAGGATTCCCAGCTGACCCCCGAACAGCAAGCGCGCGTTGGCTACTACCGCGATCTCGGCATGGCCTTCGCAGGTCTTGCTGGC
>JBCBGJ010000175.1:0-5594 GCA_038526925.1 Pseudomonadota bacterium | reverse complement strand
CGTTCACACGCGGCACGGTGGTGACCATCACCGGCCGCGTGTGAACGCCGAGCAGCTGCCCGAATTTGACGTCTGTGTGCCCGTGCCTGCTAGGTTTGTGTCAGAGACTGTCCAGGTTGGGGATAGCGTTCCGCACCCCGCTCCGGCATCGAAATCATCCTGCAATAGAACATCGCCCGGCGCCGCAAAAGCAGTCCCCACGCCCCAGGCGCACGCAGCTAAGCTGGCCAGCAAATGATAACGACCCCTCGTCATGCATTGGCAGTAGCGCGCCCGTGTTTACACTGGTTTAATGCTGCAGGCTTCTTGCGGATCTAAATCAATGAAACAGATCACTTTATCGTCAGACCAACGCGAACGTCTCGCCGGGCAATTGCAGACCCTGTTCCAATCTGAGTTCGACGAATCTTTATCCACCTTCCGGGCTGAGCAGGTCTTAGATCTGATGCTGAAAACGCTCGGGCCGGGGATCTATAATCAGGCCGTACAAGACGTCCGCGCGCATTTGCAATCCAAGCTCGACGATTTGGATGGTGAGGTCTATGTCGACGATCAAACATGATCGGAGCGAAGGAAAAGATATGGCCCTGACGCTGTATGGCTTGAAGAATTGTGACACTTGCAAAAAGGCGATGAAGGCATTGGATGCGGCAGGGCAGGCTTATGCGTTTGTGGATATTCGCGCCGATGCGGATCTAGCGGCATTGGTGCCGTCTTGGCTCGAAAGTGCGGGATCAGAGCTGCTGATCAACCGTCGCTCGACAACTTGGCGAAACCTTAGCGAAGCAGAGCGTGAAACCGCGCCGGACGCGCTTTTGATCGCCATTCCGACCCTCGTCAAACGTCCGGTCATCACCGATGGCACCGAGGTCTATGTCGGCTGGACCAAAGACGTTCAAGCAGAGCTTTTGTAAGGTTAGCGGCTGCTTCTTGGATTGCGGTAGAGGTCTTCCTCGTCATGATCCAAATCGGGATGAACTTTCCCGCGCAACACGCGCTCTGTGAGTTTTCGGACATGGCCTTTGCTGGCGCGGTTGAACTTTAACACTGCGCAGAAAAGCTCAAGCACAGATTCCAATTGCCGCGTGCGATGCTCTGGGTCGAGGCGCATCATCCAGGCCCCGCCGAGATTTATCAGCTGGTGATCCAGAACACCAATCTTCCGGCCCTTATGATCAAAGACGCTATAGTCGGCGCCAAAGCTGAACAGATGGCGTTTGATCGTATAGAACTTCACGCTGTCTTTGCCTTGAATGAAGAAGCTGTACTTCTCAGGCATCAATGGCCATTTGACCGGGCAGCGCTCCAGCTGGATCAGTTGTTTGTGGCGTGACAAGTTGATCGAGAAGACTGGGACGGGCTGGCCGCCGGCTGCGAGTGAGAGCTGAACCGAGCGCCCGAGCAGCATTTCGGCTGACCCGCGCCAACCCAGCGTTTCAGAGAACAGCTTAATCACCAGGCGGCGATCAAAGCCCTCACTTCCATCCCAGAGCTCTTGGCGATACCCGATCAGCGCCTCGCGGCGGCCATCGATGACGGTTTGGCCATACAGCTCCATATCCTTAGTGAACTGATCAGACGCGGCCTCATTTTGGGTCCGCTTCATGATCCCGATTTCAGCCGTGTTTAGGTCCGTCGCCCAAAAGTCGACTTTGACTTTGCGCGCCTTGGTTTTCGGTTTGGCCTTGGTGCGTGCCATGTCCGCGGCTGTTGGGGCTAGAGCTGCTGCATCCGCCATATTTGGTCTCCGCTAATAAAGAGAATCGTCTGTCGCCACCCTCCCGCCGAGAGGTCAGGATTTGGTTAATGGAACGGCCATTGATGTTAAGAAGTGCTGGCTCGGCGATTTGACGCTACGGCGCGATTAGGCTTGTCCTTGCGTCTCTAAACCTCTACGAAGAGCCTATCCGAGGGGCGCGTTTGGAAGCGCTGAGATGGGGCCGGTCCGCTCCAGCACCCTTAGAACCTGATCCGGCTAGCATCCTTGATTAAAGGTCTGCGAACCGGCGTAGGAACGGAGCAAGATTTTGGCACAAGCCGCCACGATACCAAAGCCACCTGTGAGCGTCGCAGACGCCATGAATGCCTGTCCGCAATCGGCACGCGCGTGTCTGGACGCATTGCGGGCACTCATTTTTGAAACCGCAGCCGCCACACCTGGCGTTGGCGAGATTGAAGAGACCCTAAAATGGGGCCAGCCCTCTTACCTGACCCACCGGCCGAAAAGCGGCACAACGATCCGCCTCGGTTGGGATGAGGCCGGAACCCGGATCAGCCTGTTCGTGCATTGCCAAACCAGCTTGGTCGACGCTTGGCGAGACCGCTATGGCGACATGCTGACCCTGATCGGCAATCGCGAGATTGCCCTGCCCACAGATCAACCCCTTCCACGCGCCGCGCTGCAGCACTGCATCGCCATGGCGCTGACCTATCACTTGAGAAAGACTGCGCCATGAACAAACCTGTCGACCAATCTGAGTTCGAAACCCCGGAAGTCACGACCGGCCCGCTGCCGGCAAGCCGCAAGGTCTACACCCACCCGAAGGCGGATCCGAGCCTGTCTGTCCCGCGCCGGATGATTGACCTGCACCCGAGCGCGAATGCGCCGCCAGTGCCAGTCTATGACACGTCGGGGCCTTACTCTGATCCGAGTGTGACGATCGATGTCGAAAAAGGCCTCGCGCGCCACCGGACAGACTGGGTGCTCGAGCGTGGTCATGTTGAAGCCTATGAAGGCCGAGACGTGAAGCCAGAAGACAATGGCGGTGCCACCGGCAAGTATCTCGCCCGCGAGTTTCCGATCACGAACCAGCCTCTGCGCGGTACCGGCACTGGTCCGCTAACCCAGTTCGAATACGCCAAAGCCGGGATTGTCACCAAAGAGATGATCTATGTCGCAGAGCGTGAGAATCTTGGCCGCCAGGAAGCCGTCGAGAACGCCAAAGCTCAGATCGAGCAGGGCGAAAGCTTCGGCGCGGAAATCCCGGAATTCATCACGCCAGAATTCGTTCGCGATGAGATCGCCCGCGGCCGCGCCGTGATCCCGAGCAATATCAACCATCCAGAGCTCGAGCCGCAAATCATTGGCCGCAACTTCTTGGTCAAGATCAACGCCAATATCGGCAACTCTGCGGTTGCCTCTAGCGTGGAAGAAGAGGTCGAGAAAATGGTCTGGGCGACCCGCTGGGGCGCTGATAATGTCATGGATCTGTCGACCGGCCGCAACATCCACAACACAAGAGAATGGATTATCCGCAACGCGCCGGTGCCGATCGGGACGGTGCCGATCTATCAGGCGCTAGAAAAAGTGAACGGCGTCGCAGAGGACCTGACCTGGGAAGTCTATCGCGACACGCTGATCGAGCAGTGTGAGCAGGGCGTCGACTATTTCACCATCCATGCGGGCGTCCGCCTCGCTTATATCCACCTCACCGCAGACCGGGTCACCGGCATCGTTTCGCGCGGCGGATCGATCATGGCGAAATGGTGCCTCGCGCATCACGCTGAGAGCTTCCTCTACACGCGCTTCGCTGAAATTTGCGACATCATGCGCGCCTATGACGTGACCTTCAGCCTCGGCGATGGCCTGCGTCCAGGCTCCATCGCGGATGCCAATGACGCGGCGCAATTCGCAGAGCTGGAAACGCTCGGCGAGCTCACCAAGATCGCGCATGCCCGCGGCTGTCAGGTGATGATTGAGGGCCCCGGCCACGTGCCGATGCACAAGATCAAAGTGAACATGGACAAGCAGCTGAAAGAATGCGGCGAGGCGCCGTTCTATACGCTTGGGCCGCTCACCACAGACATCGCGCCTGGCTATGACCATATCACCTCTGGCATTGGCGCCGCGATGATTGGCTGGTTCGGCACAGCGATGCTTTGCTATGTCACGCCGAAAGAGCATCTGGGGCTTCCAGACCGCGACGATGTGAAAGTCGGCGTCATCACCTATAAGCTTGCCGCCCACGCCGCAGACCTTGCCAAAGGCCACCCGGCCTCACAAATTCGCGACGATGCGCTGTCACGCGCCCGGTTTGAGTTCCGCTGGGAAGACCAGTTCAATCTTTCCCTCGACCCGGAAACCGCGCGTGATTATCATGACCAGACCCTGCCCAAAGAGGCCCACAAAGTGGCGCACTTCTGCTCCATGTGCGGCCCAAAATTCTGCTCCATGAAAATCACCGCCGAAGTCCGCGACTATGCTGAAGGCCTGTCAGATAATGAGAAAGCCGACCTCCAACGCCAGGCCGACGAAGCCCGCAAAGGCATGGAAGAGAAGAGCTTAGAGTTCAAGACAAAGGGGTCGCAGATTTATCTGGATGCGACGTAGGTCCCGGATCTGGTTGATCTTTGGGGGGCTCGTGCTCGGGTTACTTATCTGGAGCGCCCCAAAGGTCTCGACCTGGCTTGCAATCGACGACTGTCTCGATCGAGGCGGAAGCTGGCATTATGATATTGGTGAATGCTCTTTCACCGAAAACTATCGCGGGTCTGCTGAGAGGTTTAAGTCGCGCATATGATTGCACCCACCAAAGCTCCGCAGTCCCGCCGTCGCCGGCTTCAGCGCGATAAAGACTTTACCGGCGATCGGCTGACCTCGTTTCGTGACGTTTTCCTGCGACATGGACTGCCTGGCCTCACGCTCGGGCTTCTGTTCTTGACTGTGCCCACCTTCCAGCGCGTTTTCGCTGACGCATTGACCGCTGCTTCCGCGCACCCGGGGCGCTATGCAGCCGGAGCTTTGCTTATTTTGTTGGCGTTGAATGCGTATGCATGGCGCATCGATCGGGATTGGAGTTTAGCCAAGCTCGGGTGGGTGCTCTATCTCGGCGCTCTGTCCGTGTGGGAAGAATGGGTATTCCGCCTGGCGGTGCCGCAAGGGCTGGAAACTGCGGGCGCGTCTGTCTGGACGGCAGCGTTGATCAGCGCTGTCCTGTTTGGCGCACTGCATTACTTCACTCTGCGCTGGAAATGGTGCTGGTGCGTCGGCGCGGCCTTGGGTGGTATTTACTTCAGCGTCCAGATCGAACGCCACAATGACTTGCTCCTGGTCGCCGCCATCCATTGGGTGGCGACCTATCTCAACACACCGCGCTTGCCAGGGGCGTCATCGGGGACGAAAGGGGAGGGCTGATAGGGGGGCAGGAGCGGCCCTATCGCCAGTGACTTAATTGGGGCTGTGATCTCAATGGGTCGTCGCAACACATACTTTAATCAGGGTATGTGGAGCATGATCTATGAGAAAGAAATACGTACGGGTTGGATTTACGCCAGCTCAAAAGGCTGAGCTGTGGGAGCGATGGCGACGCGGCGAGCAGATGAAGTCGATTGGGCGTGTGTTTGGCAAGCCATCGTCGAGTATTTTCAAGCACATCCGCTCAACTGGTGGGTACACTCCAGTTGAGCGCAAGCGGGCTCCTTCGGCATTGACGCTGGCGGAGCGTGAAGAAATCTCCCGAGGTCTGGTTGCGGGCCAAACCGTAAGGGCAATTGCGCGTGCACTCTCTCGATCTCCTTCCACAATTAGCCGTGAGATCAGGCGCAATGGTGGCCGGCGTCGGTATCGTGCTGTGCTGGCAGACAAACGCGCTTGG
>JBCBGJ010000174.1:0-5611 GCA_038526925.1 Pseudomonadota bacterium | reverse complement strand
CGGCTTCGAAAGCCAGTTCGATGAACTTATCTTCGAGCTGCACCACTGTCTCACAGGCTTCGCGGATACGGTTTTTGACGCGTGTATTCAGAGCGCCGGTTTCTGCCGCAAATGTGTGGAACATTTTCATCATGCCCTCGCAGTGCAGCGACTCATCACGCACAGACCAAGACACAATCTGGCCCATGCCCTTCATTTTATTGAAGCGCGGGAAGTTCATCAGCATCGCGAAGGAAGCGAACAGCTGCAGACCCTCAGTGAAGCCGCCAAACACAGCCATAGAGGTCAGAATATCTTCCTCAGTGTCAGTGCCGAACTGACCAAGATAGTCATGCTTGGCTGCCATTTCCTCGTATTCCATAAAGGCCGAGAATTCTGAATCAGGCATACCGATTGTTTCGAGCAGAAGCGCGTAAGCCGCGATGTGCACCGTCTCCATATTGGAGAAAGCAGAGAGCATCATGCGCACCTCTACCGGCTTAAATAGCGGCATATAGTTTTCCATATAATTGGCGCCGACTTCGACATCCGATTGGGTGAAGAAGCGGAAAATCTGGGTCAGAAGATTGCGCTCTTTATCATTGAGTTTGTTGACCCAATCCTTGCAATCCTCGCCAAGCGGAACTTCTTCCGGCAGCCAGTGAACCTGCTGTTGCAGCTTCCAAAAATCATAAGCCCACGCATAGCGGAACGGCTTGTAAGAATGGGACGGTGTTAAGAGTCCCGGAAGTTTCGCCATACCATCGGCCATGTTCAAACCCCTTAAATGTCTATCACACTACATATAGTGTCTAAATCCGGCCAAGCACGCAAGATCTATCCTGCCGGAGTGCGGCACTTCTCCACAGGCTGCCCACAAGAAAGGGAATTGTTAACCCCGAATCAGACCCTTCATCTCTACGATGGCATAGTGTTTGCGAGTCCGGTCCTCGTCTGCAGGACGGGGATGAAGACTTTGAAGACAGCGAACCTACCGAGCAAACGTCTACACCATTTCGACCTATTGAGGGCCGTGATGTTGCTGCTAATTGTGCTGGTTCACGTGGCACATGTTTATAGTCCAGTCGCTAACTGGATTGTCTCGTCACCCGAAAAGAGCTGGCTAGCACCGATCTTATCGTCGATCCCTGTCTTTTCCATGCCGGGTTTCTTTATGATCTCCTCGATCCTTTCAATTTTTCTCCTTCGCAAAAGGAGCTACGATGATTGGGCGCGCGGGCGGCTTCTCAGAATCGCCGTTCCTCTGTTATGCGGGATTTTGCTCTTAAGCCCGCTTACGATCTATGCTGCTAGCCAAGCGGCTGCGATCAACGCTTCAGATTCTAAGGGGCTGCTTGGCGATCTGGGAGAAGACTTTTCCATTATCGACCGACGATGGATAGGGCACCTTTGGTTCTTATCCACGCTCGGAATTTTCACCCTAATCGCCTGGTGGGGTTTCGCGAAGGGCGTGCTTATGCCTTGGCTGAACGAAACCGCTGAGAAACTGGTTCGGCTGGATGATAAATTATCGACTTGGTGGACAGTTGTAATTGCGATTAGCCTTTGGAGCTTTTTCGTCAAAGCAGCATTCTATGTGTTCAAGTCTGTTTTGGGTTTTGAACCGACGGTAATCGCGCTTACCAATGCGGATACGCTGTTTTCTTACTTCCCAATATTTATCTTGGGTTTGTTATTAGGTGCGAGCGAAGACCTAAGAACATTGCTCTTTCGCGTTACCACTCTGCGTAAGTGGATCTTGGCAGTTGCGTTCACAGCCTTCGTGCTTGGAGCAGGCATCGAAAACTCCGAATGGGAGATCGTGAGAAAACTCATATCTAGTGGCTTAGGGACCGGGATTGCCTTGTTTTTGTTTGGCTACCTAGCCGACAAAATAGGCCGGCCTAACTCCACCGTTAAGACAATCTCTAAGTACTCTTACACGGTGTACTTGGTGCACTATCCGATTTGCAATCTGCTTGGATACTGTTTGATCTATGTGTCGCTAGAACCGACAGTCGAATTTTTGATCGCCGTCCTGCTGACCTACGCGCTCAGCTTCGCTGCAGCGTGGCTTATTGCTCAATCCAGGCTGTTGACATTCGCTTTCAACGGCGAACCATTTTGGAGCAAATCAACAATCAAACGTAACATTCGTCCGGACAGTCTGAATCATCTAGCAATCGAAACAGAGACCGCGCCGAAACGTTGAGGTCCGCTTTGCGCGACAAACTCTTCTGTCCGATGCACATAGGTAAATGCCACTTGGACGTCGCCTTGGTGGAGCGCAACACCGAATTGAAGATCCGCCCCGAAGTCGCGCCGGTCTTCAACGCGGGCACTGTCGCGCCAAAGGTTCCCGTCTAAGAACATATCTCGCGCAATGGCCCGGCCCTCGAAGCCTGCAAACACGTAACCTCCAAACGGACGCCCTGGTCGAAACACGCCTGCGCCAGCCAGCGCCGGGCGGATGCGGGGCGGTCCGAAGTCTGAGGACAGGTCCCAGCCAATTCGGGCCATTCCCCCAACAGACGCATAGGTCCGAACATTTCCCAATGTGGCGCCGCCATGCAGTGCATAGTCTGTCTCCAACCCCATCACGAGATCGGGGCCCTCATACTGACGCAGGCGCTGCGCGGTGATTTCCACCCCAAACTCATCTTTGAGCTGCGAGTCCCAGCCCCTCGGCTCAACGGCTTGGATGAGGTCGTGCCAATTCTCCTGGACAAAGCGTCCTCCCGCAGAGGGCCCGACCACGCCGAGATTCACTTGTAGGACGTCTTGAACCATTTCCCCCGGCCCGAGACGCGTCGTTCCAACGACGGTTCCAGAGGCATACAACCAGGCGGCGTATGGCCGATCTGTTGGGTCAGGCGAAGGGGTTTCGATGTCCTCTGGCGTGAAGATTGTGTGGGATAGGGCAAAGCCTTGTCGGAGTTCGGTTCGATCAAGATCAAGAAACGGAATGCGGTTCGCGACCCAATTTAAGCCCGGCGTAATCTCATTGGCTGGACGCACGCGCTCTAAGCGCAATCCATTCGAATAGTTCCGATCCGTCCCGCCAAACAGGTCATTCTCAGACGTCAGCGACCAGACGCCGGCCTGGCGCGGCGGTTCGATCTCCAGCGTCTCCGCCTCTTGCGCGCCAGCTCCGGCCATAAAAAAAGCCGCCAGACTGGCGGCTCCTATCAGTCTTTGAGCAACCATGTGCTCAGCGCTTAATGGTAAAGCTCACCCCCGCGAAGTCCTCATTTTCATTCGCGCCCAAATTCCGCTCACGGTATTCGACTTCACGGCGGATATAGCTGAACGACAGCTGCCCTAGACCGCGCTGAATTGTGACGCCGACTTGGGCATCGCCGACCGTAACTTTGTCTCGAAGCGCCATATCACCCGCAGATACGCGGCCTTCCTGATCCGGTTCCCAGACCAAGGCTTCGCCATCGGCACCCGCGAACAGGTACCAGCTTGAACTTGTTTCTTCGCCGCGTTTGTCAAAGTTCTGACCGATGCGAACCTCACCCCCGAAGCGGCGAGAAGCAAATTTACCGTCTCGCGTAATCGCGACCCGCGGCGCAATGCCGACATCAAACCCGAGACCGGTCTGTTCTGCAGGCGCAGAAAGCGCCAGCTCGGCGGTCAAGCTACGTTGTTCGCGCGGAACAGGGGATAGATTGGCCCCAGCCCGGTCGGCTACGACATCCGTCATAATCGAACTGGCATAGAGCCGCGTTGAATTCAGCGCAGCCGTACCCTCTGCGGCAAAGCCGAGGTCGGTGTCTCTGGGGACCTGAAACCCGAAATGGCGTGTCGTCTCCGTACGCGCAAATGTTCCGGAATAGACCAAGTTCACCCGCGTTTGGGACCGTTGGCCGAGCGCCCGGCTCGCTGCGAGGATCGTCGCATTATCAATTTGGGGCCCTGAATTCACTTGAGCGTGAACACAGGTTTGGCATGCCATCGCGGCGACCATGGTCGCACCTGCAATAATCATTTGTCCCAAGCCTCTCATATGATGCCAGCTCCGTCGTCCCCCTGAAGCTGACTGATGATCCTTACCTTAACATGAACGATTCAAGCCCCAAAACCCGTTCTCATTTGTGCCTATTAAGCATTTATACCTCACAGAAATGTGATCAGGCCCGTGTTTCTTAGAGATCTGACCGCTTTTTGACCCGTGAAACAAAGTTAACTGAGCCGCAAACAGTGTTCATTTTTGTCTAAAAGTGGCGCTTTTTTGGGATAGTGTCGCCGTGAAAACACGAAAATCCGAGCGCGATTGGCGCCTGAGAGGCTTTTTTTGCGCTTAAAACAACAAAAACCCCGCCATTTAGGCGGGGTTTTACTGGTTTAGTGGACCATTTTACTGGCAAGCGAGGCATTCATCATAGTCAGTATTTGGGACTTCCATACCACTCATACTTGCCTCTTTCTCATCCGCGCCTGCAAAGCTTGCGCGCTGAACGGATTTGGAACGACAGTAATAAAGCGATTTCACGCCGCGCTCCCAAGCCGTCCAGTGGAGCATGTGCAGATCCCACTTATTGATGTCGGCTGGTAGGAACACATTCAGAGACTGCGCCTGACAGATATAAGGCGTGCGGTCCGCTGCGTGCTCAATGATCCAACGCTGATCAATTTCGAAGGCTGTCTTAAAGGTCGACTTCTCATGCTCATCCAAGCAATCCAAGTGTTGAACGGAGCCTTCATGCTCGAGAATTGACGTCCACACGTCGTCAGTGTTTTGGCCTTTTTGCTCGAGCGCTTGCTCAAGGTACTTGTTCTTCACGGTGAACGACCCAGACAGAGTCTTGTGCGTATAAACGTTTGCTGGGATCGGCTCGATGCCGGCACTCGTACCGCCACAAATGATCGAGATCGACGCCGTTGGGGCGACTGCCATTTTGTGGCTGAAGCGAGCCATCATTCCAGCCTCTGCAGCATCCTCACACGGCCCACGCTCTTTTGCGAGCTTCACAGAGGCTGCATCTGCGCCTTGGCGGATATGCTTGAACAATTTCTCGTTCCAAACCTTCGCCATCGCGCTTTCCATTGGCAGGTTCAGCGACTGAAGGAATGAGTGGAAGCCCATAAGACCGAGACCAACTGAGCGCTCTCGCTTAGCAGAGTAGACCGCGCGGGCCATTTCTGGTGGCGCGCGATCGATAAAGTCCTGAAGAACATTATCCAGGAAGCGGTAGACGTCTTCGAGGAAAAGCTCGTCTTTGCTCCACTCGAAATACTTCTCAGCATTGATCGAAGACAGGCAGCACACAGCGGTACGATCCTCGCCGTGGTGGTCAACGCCGGTCGGCAGAGTGATCTCAGAACACAGGTTAGACTGCGTGACCTTCAGGCCAAGCTGACGCTGGTGCGCTGGCATCGCATTGTTCACAGTATCGGTGAACAGGAGATATGGCTCGCCAGTCTGGATCCGCAGCTCTAGAATTTTCTGCCAAATCTTGCGCGCATTCACTTTGCGAAGCGGCTCACCGCTTTTCGGCGATAGCAGTTCAAACTCATCATCATTCTTCACCGCTTCCATGAAAGCGTCGGTGATGTTGATGCCGTGGTGCAGGTTCAGAGACTTCCGGTTGAAGTCACCAGATGGCTTACGGACTTCCAGGAATTC
>JBCBGJ010000173.1:0-5644 GCA_038526925.1 Pseudomonadota bacterium | reverse complement strand
ACATGCTCGGATTGGCGAAACGAACAAGAGCGCGGATCCTGCAAGCTTCGACATCGGAAGTTTATGGTGACCCCAGCGTTCACCCCCAAGAAGAGAGCTATTGGGGGAATGTAAACCCAATAGGTCCGCGCTCTTGCTATGATGAAGGAAAGCGGTGCGCTGAGACCTTATTCTTCGACTATCATCGCCAACACGCGCTCGACATAAAAGTCGCCAGGATCTTCAACACCTATGGGCCGCGCATGCACCCGAATGATGGGCGGGTGGTGTCGAATTTCATTGTTCAGGCGCTCAAAGGTGAAGACATCACCTTATATGGAGACGGCGCACAAACGAGAAGCTTTTGCTATGTCGATGACTTGGTGGATGGCCTCATTCGTTTGATGGAAAGCCGAGATGATGTGACCGGCCCTATCAATCTCGGCAATCCAGGTGAGTTCACGATCCGAGAACTCGCCGAGCAAGTATTAGACCTCACAGGGTCAGCGTCGAAGCTGGTTCACAAGCCATTGCCGCAAGACGACCCTAGACAACGGCAACCGGACATTACGCGGGCAAAGTCTCAGCTGAACTGGGGCCCAACCGTCGAATTGCGTGAGGGGCTCGGCAAGACGATCACCTACTTTGATGACTTGCTCAAACACACGAGCTAAAGCATTGGGAACGCCTGAAAGTAGGAAACGACGAGCATTATGAAACGCGCACTCATTACTGGAACCACAGGTCAGGACGGCTCATATCTCGCCGAACTTCTGTTGGAAAAAGGGTATGAAGTTCATGGCCTGAAACGGCGTGCATCTTCTTTTAATACTCAGCGTGTTGATCATATCTATCAGGACCCGCACACCGACAATCAGCGCTTTATCCTGCACTATGGCGATCTGACCGATACGTCCAATTTAACCCGGCTCATGCGCGAGGTTCAGCCTGATGAAGTCTACAATTTAGGTGCGCAGAGCCATGTCGCTGTCAGCTTCGAAGCGCCGGAATATACGGCGGATGTCGACGCGATAGGCACGCTGAGGCTGCTCGAAGCCATCCGCTTTCTGGGGCTGGAAAACAAAACGCGGTTCTATCAGGCCTCGACATCTGAGCTTTATGGAAAAGTGCAAGAAACTCCCCAAAGTGAGACGACCCCTTTCTATCCGCGTTCGCCCTATGGCGTTGCGAAGCTCTACGCATATTGGATCACGGTGAATTACCGAGAAGCTTACGGGCTATACGCTTGCAACGGCATTCTGTTTAATCATGAATCCCCGCGACGCGGTGAGACGTTTGTCACCCGAAAGATAACCCGTGGATTGGCGCACATCGCGCAGGGCATGGAGGGTTGTCTCTATCTTGGTAACATGGATGCGCTGCGCGATTGGGGGCACGCAAAAGATTATGTCCGTATGCAGTGGATGATGCTGCAGCAGGACGTTGCCGAGGACTTTGTGATCGCCACTGGCAAGCAAATTTCTGTTCGTGATTTTGTTCGCATGAGCGCACTGGAGCTTGGCATCACGCTGCGCTTTGAAGGCGAAGGCGTAAACGAATACGCTGTTGTGGAGGACGTCACGTCCGACAAAGCGCCCGCAGTTAAAGTTGGCGACCGGATTGTTGAGGTTGATCCGCGCTATTTCCGGCCCGCAGAGGTCGAAACGCTTCTCGGCGATCCATCAAAAGCGAAAGCCAAACTCGGATGGGAACCGGAGATCACGGTTGAAGACATGTGCGCCGAAATGGTTGCAGCCGATTTGAAAGACGCACAACGTCACGCGTTCTTGAAAGCGCATGGCTACGACGTCCCCGTCGCTACGGAATCTTAGTCCGATGTCTGCGCGTCAGAGGATTTATATCGCGGGCCATCGAGGGATGGTCGGCTCAGCTTTGCTTCGAAAACTCAGCGCCGTGGATGCAGGTGAGATTGTCACGCGCACGCGGCATGAGCTCGATTTAACAGACCAAGCCGCGGTGCGCGCATTCTTTGCTTCAGAGAAAATCGATCAGGTGTATCTGGCCGCGGCTAAGGTTGGCGGCATTCACGCTAACAATACGTACCCGGCAGATTTCATCTATGAAAATCTGATGATCGAGGCGAACATTGTACATGCGGCGCACATGTCCGATGTACAAAGCCTGCTGTTTTTGGGGTCGTCGTGTATCTATCCAAAGCTTGCCGAGCAACCGATGCGCGAAGACGCCCTTTTGACGGGACCTTTGGAGCCAACGAACGAGCCTTACGCGATCGCAAAGATCACCGGGATCAAGCTTTGCGAAAGCTATGCGCGGCAGTATGGGCGTGATTATCGATCTGTGATGCCGACCAATCTGTACGGGCCAGGCGATAACTTCCATCCTGAGAACAGCCATGTTGTTCCTGCGCTTATGCGCCGGTTTCATGAGGCGGCTGAGGCGAAAGCCCCTCAGGTGGCTGTATGGGGAAGCGGTACGCCGATGCGCGAGTTTTTGCACGTTGATGACATGGCGGCCGCAAGTATCCATGTAATGGACTTAGGCGCCGAAACCTATGCTAAAAGCTCAGATCCCATGCTGTCCCATATTAATGTCGGAACGGGCGTCGACTGCACGATCCGTGAACTTGCGGAAACGATGATGGCCGTGACGGGCTATAAAGGTGAACTCGTTTTTGATAGCAGCAAGCCTGACGGTACGCCGCGAAAACTGATGGATGTGTCCAAACTCGAAAAGCTGGGCTGGAAGGCATCTATTCCGCTAAAGGAAGGTCTCGAACAGACCTATCAATGGTTTTTGAACCAGAGCGGTGAGATCAAAAGCGTTTAAGCCGCATCAGAGCGTCATGCCGCCATCCACAAAGATGGTCTGCCCACACATATAAGACGCCAGCGGTGAAGCTAGGAACAACACGCCTCCGGCGATTTCCTCCGGTTGTCCGACGCGGCGCAAAGGGATAGAGCGCAAAGCGCCTTTTAGACGATCTGGATTATCTGTCGTGACTTTTGTCAGTTTCGTATCGACCAGACCAGGCGCGACGCCGTTCACTCGAATGCCGTCTCGCGCGTAAGCTTGTCCGAGTGATTTGGTGAGGCTGATCGCGCCAGCTTTTGAGGCGGCATAAGCGGGATTACCGATATTGGCACGAATTCCAGAAACAGAGCTGATAATGATGATGGAGCCCTCTCGCTCGCTTAGCTCGCGCCGGAATTTTTCGCTGCAATGGATCAGACTATCGAGGTTGACCGCCATGACTTTATCCCAGCCATCTTGCTCAAACTCTGCGCGCTTATAGGCGACGATGCCTTGAGACAGCACCAAAACATCAAGCATTCCGATTTGTAGATTTGCATCAGCGATCGCCGCCGGAGACCCCATATCGACTTGCTGATACGTGAGGCCCGTCAGATCCGATCCATCCGCTGCATCATAGTGTTCCGCGGTCGCGCGCGTGCCCCAGACTTCGACATTAGCGCCGCGGGCCCGAAACGACTGCGCGATGCCGTTTCCGATGCCGCTAGTCCCACCAACAACGAGAACGTTCTTGTCGGTAAAATCAGTATCGCTCATCTGGATCCTCCATGTTTTGTTGCCATCACGATGACATGACCTCCGCATGGTCAAGCAAATGAACCCTCCGAGCAAATGGACAGATTTTTAGGGTGTTTTGGAAATTTCCCTGTTCTCAGCAGTTTACTTGGTTCAGGGTCACATCATGGGAAGGCTTATTGCAATATCGAACCGGACGGCTGCTGATCCAGGCGCACGGGCAGGGGGACTAGCGGTCGCGGTCTGGGAATCTCTGAAGTCTACAGGCGGCGTGTGGTTTGGGTGGTCGGGCGACATTGTCGAAACCCCGACACGCAGCCTGCACACTTTAAAGGATGATGGCGTCGAGTTTGTCCTGACCGATCTCTCTCAGGAAGAGCATGATCAGTATTACTTGCACTACGCCAACTCCGTTCTTTGGCCGGTCTTCCATTATAGAATTGACCTTGCTTCATTCGATTCCGATGCGTTTCAGGTCTATGTGAACGTCAATCAGCGCATCGCGAACCTGGTCGCGGATCGATTGCATGCAGGCGATTCCGTCTGGGTGCATGACTACCATTTCCTCCTCATGGGCGACTCTCTACGCCGGGCAGGATGGGACGGGCCGATCGGTTTCTTCCTTCATATTCCATTTCCGCCGCCGGAAGTGTTTCGGGCTTTGCCAGACCATCTCTGGATCGCGCGGGCCATGTGCAACTATTCGGTGATTGGTTTTCAGTCCGAGCAGGATCGCTCGAACTTCACGCGCTATTTGATGGAAGACTGTAAGGCGACGAATCTCGGCGATGGCCGGTTTGAGGTGTTTGGGACCACGGTCAAAATCGAAGCCTATCCAATCGGGATCGATGCTGAGGGTTTTGAAGCAGCCTCGAAAACTGACAAAGCGACTGAGGCGGCCGAACGCATTGGTCGATTCTTGGGTGGTCGCTCTCTGGTTATCGGTGTCGACCGCATGGATTATTCCAAAGGCCTGCCGCAGCGATTTGAGGCGGTCGGGCGCCTGTTTGACGACTATCCGGAAACGCATGGAAAAGTTTCCGTCACTCAGATCGCACCGCCTTCGCGCAGCAAAGTCGAAGAGTATAAGGAACTCCGTCAGACGCTGGACGGATTGGCCGGTCGGATAAATGGCGATTATGGCGATCTGGATTGGATTCCATTGCGCTATCTTGCGCGATCCTATGATCGAGAAGAGCTAGCCGGACTGTTCCGGATCGCGCGCGTCGCCCTGGTGACACCACTCCGTGATGGCATGAACTTGGTCTGCAAAGAGTTTGTAATGGCGCAGGATGAGGAAGATCCTGGTGTGCTCATTCTGTCAGAGTTTGCAGGTGCAGCAGAGCAATTGAAAGCTGCTTTGCTGGTCAATCCGCATGATACAGGTCGCCTTGCCGAGGTGATCCATCATGGTCTCACAATGCCATTGGAAGAGCGCAAAGATCGATGGCGCGAGCTTCGGCGTGTTGTCATGGAGCAAGATATCGCTTGGTGGCGCAAAAACTTCCTGAAAGATCTGGATGCGCTCCAGAGCGGTTCAGACTAAACGCCAATCATGGTTTCTGAGACTTCATCTGCGCACTTGGCGGCGGCAATATCCGTGCAGGATTGCGCGCTATTCTTGGACTTCGATGGCACGCTAGCAGCGCTTCAGGATGATCCGGATACCGTTGCCCTGCCAAGCGGTGGCGCGGATGTATTGGCCGCGTTGAAAACGACCCTTAGCGGTGCACTGGTCTTGATCAGCGGGCGGGATATTCGTGACCTGTCAGTGCGAATACCAGGGGGTATAATTCGCGCGGGCGGACACGGTTTGGAGATCTGTTTGCCGGGCGAGGCACCTACAGCCGATCGGCATTCGTTTGATCCAGGCCTCAAAGCGAGCGTTGAATGTGCCATTGCTCCGCACGCTGGGGTGCGCATCGAGGATAAAGGCCCGGTTTTGGCGGTGCACTTTCGCCAAAATCCAGATGCTGAGGCAGATCTTCTCAAAGCCTTGCAAGCGTTGGTTGCGGACCGGCCTGAGTATAAGGCTCAGCACGGAAAGATGGTGATCGAACTGAAACCCATCCACGCAAACAAAGGCATAGCGCTTGCGAGGCTTTGAGAAGATCTGCCTCAGCATCTGGATTTTGGC
>JBCBGJ010000172.1:0-5670 GCA_038526925.1 Pseudomonadota bacterium | reverse complement strand
ATGCTGAAGCAAAAATTCCGTGATGCCGGGTTGCCCTTGATGGAAAGCGAAACGCACATTGTGCCGCTTCTCGTTGGCGATCCAGAAAAGTGTAAGGCGCTGTCTGACACGCTACTTTTCGATTTTGGGATCTATGTTCAGCCGATCAACTATCCGACGGTGCCCAAGGGAACGGAGCGTCTTCGTTTCACGCCGGGGCCAGTTCACACGGAAGCCATGATGGATGAATTGGTTGCTGCGATCTTGGCCGTTTGGAAACAGTTGGGGCTGGACGAAAAAGCTGCCTAAACCTGCTGCGAGGCACCAATTAAGACCTTTGAATTAGCGCGCTCAATGAGCGCGCTATCTTCGTTTCTGGAAACTGACCTTACTCGCCGCGTTTCTTTCCAAGTCCAATTTCTTTCGCGAATGCAGACCGCTTTTTCGCATAGTTTGGCGCAACCATTGGGTAGTCTGAGGGAAGCCCCCACCGCGCGCGGTATTCCTGCGGTGTTAAATCATATCGCGAGCGCAAGTAGCGTTTCAGCATCTTGAGTTTGCGACCATCCTCTAAGCAGACGATGTGATCCGGCGTAATCGACTTTGAAATAGGTACAGCTGGTTCGGGGCGGGGTGGCTCTTTTGGAGCATCAGATGCAAGCTCTAGCACAGTTTCATGTACCGCTTGCATGAGATCAGGCAGTCCGCCGGCGGGGACCGGGTTGTTCGCGACAAACGACGCAACAATGTCCGTCGTCATTTCCAACAACTCGGTTTTCGAGTGTTTGGTCATATGTTTAGCTCTTGTATATTGTCTTATCGCCCATTCTGAAGACAGGCTTATCGCGAGGTAGTGCATAGAATGGGGTAAGAATTCAAGCAGAACAATAAATATCCGCAGTCCGAACTTCTGGTAGAACTACACAATTCAGAGGGCGCAAATGACGTCTTGCGGCCCTTGAACTGAGCACGTACATGATCGGGCAGACTCAGGAATCACGCCATGCCAGATACAAGCAATCCAATCCGCTTTAACACCGCGACCTTCTTCTCCGAAGCGCTGGAATCTCGAGATAGTGAGGTCTTCGCCGCGATCGCGAAAGAGCAAACGCGCCAACAGCAACAAATAGAGCTCATTGCGTCTGAGAATATTGCATCTCAAGCCGTGCTTGAGGCGCAAGGAACCGTGCTGACGAATAAATACGCAGAAGGATATCCCGGCCGTCGTTACTATGGTGGTTGTGAGTATGTCGATATCGTTGAAGATCTGGCGCGTGATCGAGCAAAGGCGCTGTTCGAGTGTGCGTTCGCGAATGTGCAGCCAAATTCTGGCTCGCAGGCGAACCAGGCAGTGTTTCAGGCTCTCTTGCAACCCGGCGACACGATTCTGGGAATGAGCCTTGATGCAGGCGGTCACCTAACGCACGGTGCGCGCCCGAACCAGTCTGGTAAATGGTTTAACGCAATCCAGTATGGTGTGCGCGAAGAGGATCACCTCATCGATTTCGATCAAGTTGAGGCGCTCGCGAGAGAACATAAGCCGAAGCTTATCATTGCAGGCGGATCTGCCTATCCTCGGCAAATAGAGTTCTCGAAGTTCCGCGCGATCGCTGATGAAGTGGGAGCCTATTTCCTGGTCGACATGGCGCACTTTGCAGGCCTCGTTGCGGGCAAGGCGCACCCGAACCCGCTCGATCATTGTCACGTGGCGACGACCACGACGCACAAAACGCTCCGTGGTCCACGCGGCGGCATGGTGCTAACGAATGATGCAGACATCTCCAAGAAGGTGAATTCTGCTGTTTTCCCTGGCATCCAAGGTGGACCTTTGATGCATGTCATCGCCGGGAAAGCAGTTGCGTTTGGTGAAGCGCTGACACCTGAGTTTAGGCAATACGCCGCCGATGTGGTGGAAAACGCGAAAGCCATGGCCGCCGCTGCAAAAGATAGCGGGCTGGACCTGGTCTCTGGTGGAACTGACACGCACGTCGCGCTGATTGATCTGCGTCCGAAAGGTGTGACCGGTCGCGACGCTGAGCAAGCGCTTGAACGGGCCTATATCACATGTAACAAGAACGGCGTTCCGTTTGATCCTGAAAAGCCAATGGTCACTAGTGGTGTCCGCGTCGGATCCCCAGCTGGTACAACCCGGGGGTTTGGTGTCGCGGAATTCACCCAAGTTGGAAAATGGATTGGCGAAGTCGTTGATGCGGTGGCAACTGGCGATTCTTCCGCAACCGAAGCAAAGGTTCGCGCAGAAGTTGAAGAAATGACAGCCAAGTTCCCGATTTATAATGGGTTAGGAGCCTAAGCGATTGCGCTGTCCTTTCTGCGGATCTGACAATACGGCGGTCAAAGATAGCCGCCCCGCAGAAGACAATACAGCTGTGCGTCGCCGGCGAGGCTGCGATAATTGTGGGGCACGTTTCACGACGTTTGAGCGCGTTCAACTGCGCGAGATCATTGTCGTCAAACGCGATGGGAAACGCGTCCCCTTCCAACGTGAGAAACTCGCGCGCGTGATCGGCATTGCCCTTCGCAAACGCCCCGTTTCTGACGAACAGATAGAGCAAATTGTGTCTGGGATCGCGCGCAAGCTTGAGAGCAGCGGTGAAACTGAGATCGCCTCACAGGATATTGGTGAGCTTGCCATGGAAAGCCTTCGGGGCGTCGATCCCGTCGGCTATGTCCGATATGCGAGCGTGTATCGCGACTTTGACGCCCCATCCGATTTTGCGGCCTTCATCAAACAGTCTGAGTTGGATGAGGATTAGACGGTGACCCGCCCGCATGTGACGCTCAAGATTGCAACCAGCATGGATGGACGCATCGCATTAGCGAACGGTATTTCGCAGTGGATCACGGGCAGTGAAAGCCGCGCAAGAGTGCATCAGATGCGCGCAGATCATGATGCCGTATTGGTGGGCATTGGTACCGTTTTGGCGGACGATCCGCTGCTTACAGCGCGAACGGTTCCCCCGCCCGACAAACAACCGGTACGTATTGTTGCCGACAGCAAGCTGAGAACCTCGTCTCAGTCGCGGCTATTAAACTCGCAAGGGCTCGGCAAAGTTATCTTAGCGAGCGCGCGTTCCGCGTCTGGATATGCGCAGGACAGTATCACCGAGACGCCGGAGATTTGGGTCGTGCCGGGTCAGGATGGCCGGGTATCGCCCAGCGCTCTGCTAGATCGATGTGCGGTCGAGGGGCTGCAGAAGATATTCCTAGAAGGCGGCGGGAAACTCGCCGCGAGTTTCATCCAATCTGGCTTTGTAGACACGATTGAGTGGTTTCGAGCGCCTATTCTGATCGGCGGCGACGGATTGCCTGCCGTCGCGGCTTTGGGGCTTTCAGAGATGAAAGATGCGCCGCGTTGGCGCACTGCCGCCACGGCACGGATTGGGGATGACACGCTGGAGACTTATGTTAGGGCGTAAGCTCGACAGGAGGGCTCCATGTTTACAGGTCTCGTGACCGATGTCGGTACAATTCGCAAAGCCGAAGACCGTAATGGTCTGCGACGCTTTGAAGTGGCGTGTGATTATCCAGCTGAAAGCATCGAAATGGGTGCGTCGATCATGCATGCGGGCGTATGTCTGACGGTCGTCGATTTCGGTGAAGCCGGTGAAGGCAGCTGGTTTGCCGTCGAGGCGGTTCCAGAGACACTCTCGCTGACTGTGCTTGGTGATTGGGAAGAAGGCAGCGAAGTCAATCTCGAACAGAGCTTGAAGCTCGGCCAAGAACTCGGCGGGCATTTTGTGTTCGGACATGTCGATGGTGTCGGAGAAATTGTCTCTGTCGAGCCAGAGGGTCAAAGCTATCGCATCACCATTCGTCCACCTGCCGATATCGCGAAGTATTTTGCCAAAAAAGGCTCCGCTGCAATCAATGGTGTGTCACTGACCGTTGCTGATGCGCTCCCGAACGGAGATTTCCAAGTAGCGATCATTCCGCACACTTGGGAGGTGACGACATTACGCGAATTGCAGCCCGGCTCTCGCGTAAACCTTGAGATCGATATGTTGGCGCGCTACGTGGCGCGCATGATTGGCGTCGATGCGCCGACCCCGCATGACCCACAAGGAGCCAAAGATGGCTGAAGACTTTTCCGGCGCAATCTCAAGCATTGATGAAATCATCGACGATGCGCGCAATGGCAAAATGTACATCCTTGTTGATGCCGAGGATCGTGAGAATGAAGGGGACTTGATTATCCCTGCGAGTTTCTCGACGCCGGAAGCGATCAATTTCATGGCAAAGTTCGGGCGGGGGTTGATTTGCCTCGCGATGACAAATGAGCGTGGTCGGGCCCTCAACCTCGACATGATGGCGCGCGAAAACCGCGAAAGCATGGGAACCGCGTTTACGGTCTCTATCGAAGCGAAAGAAGGCGTTACGACAGGTATCTCAGCGCACGACCGCAGTCATACCGTCCAAGTCGCGATCGATCCGATGTGCGACGCTGACGATATCGTCTCGCCAGGCCATGTCTTTCCGCTGATCGCCAAAGATGGCGGCACACTTGTCCGCGCGGGCCACACTGAAGCGGCGGTTGATATCTCTCGCATGGCGGGGCTCTACCCAGCTGGTGTGATCTGCGAGATTATGAACGATGACGGCACAATGGCGCGCCTTCCGGAACTGGTCTCCTTTGCGCAGCTGCACGGCCTGAAAATCGGAACGATCGCAGACCTGATCGAATATCGCCGCAAGCATGACCGCTACCTCGAACGCCGCGTAGAAGCGCCGCTGGAAAGCCAGTATGGCGATGGCTTTAAGACCGTGATCTTCCGCAATGATATCGACAATAGTGAGCACATCGCGATCGTTCATGGAGAGATCGAACCGGACAGCACGACGATTGTTAGGGTCCACCGCACCGATGTTCTCTCTGATATTCTCGGCGAGAAAGGCCCGCGAGAAGGACTGGTCGAGCGCGCCATGAAGATTATCGCCGCGGCGGATGAGCCGGGCGTGGTCGTCTTCGTCAACACGATGCGTCCAAATGCGCTGGCGGAGCGGCTTGGAATGAAGTCGTCTGATCCAGCAGACACGCATGCGCCTCTTCGTGAGTATGGCGTCGGCGCGCAAATCCTGCGCGAGCTCGGCGTCCGAAAAATGATCTACCTCTCTGACACTGAGCCGACCCGCGTCGCAGGCTTGGACGGCTACGGCCTGTCAATTCAAGGCTGGCGACCGCTTTCTGAAAAGGACACTGACTGATGGCACATCACCGTATTCTGATTGTAAACTCTCCTTACTACGCGCACATCTCCGAAGAGCTCGAAAAGGGCGCTCGTGAGGCCTTGGAGGCCGCTGAGGATGATTGCGACGTCGAGACGATCATGGTTCCTGGTGCGTTCGAGGTTCCAGGTGCAATCGCAATGGCCGCCGATAGCGCACGCTATGACGGATATATCGCACTCGGCTGCGTGATCCGCGGTGAGACTTCTCATTACGATTATGTTTGCGGTGAGAGCGCCCGTGGCTTGATGTATCTCTCAACCGATCGCCGCTTGGCGCTTGGATATGGCATCCTCACCGTCGAGAACGAGGCTCAAGCCTTGGCCCGCGCTGAGCGGGGTCGCGGCAACAAAGGCAAAGACGCGGCAATCGCCTGTCTCGAGATGCTGAAGCTACGTAAGAAGTTCGTTCGCTAGAGAAACACAGTCGCAACTCACCTTTCTGAAT
>JBCBGJ010000171.1:0-5726 GCA_038526925.1 Pseudomonadota bacterium | reverse complement strand
GAAAGGGCTTTTTCCATGGCAGGCACAGGTGCCGTCGTGAAATTTTCGGGCTCATGCGCATGACTTGAAGAAGAGACAATTTTCGCAATTGAGGAAAGACCACGCGATGCCGCTTCAGATTCCTTCATGAGCACGAGCGCTGCAGCGCCGTCTGAGATTGCTGATGCGTTGGCTGCGGTGACGGTACCATCTTTATTGAACGCCGGACGCAAAGACGGGATCTTATCCGGGCGCGCTGTGCGTGGCAGCTCGTCCGTATCGACCGTCGTTTCGCCTTTCCGGCTTTTGATCGTCACAGGCGCGATTTCGCGCTTGAATTTGCCGCCTTCGGTCGCGTCTTGCGCGCGCTTGAGAGTTTCCAGCGCATAAGCATCCTGCTGCTCGCGTGTAAATTGGTATTTTTCCGCGATCATGTCCGCGAACGCGCCCATTGGGCCGCCCGCATAAGCATCCGTCAAACCATCCAGCGCCATGTGGTCTTTAGCGCCTAGGTCTCCATATTTATGGCCTTTGCGAACATCCAGAAGATGCGGCGCATTGGTCATGCTCTCCATCCCGCCGACAATCACAATATCTGCGTCACCTGAAGCAATCGACTGACGCCCCATGACAGCGGCTTGAAGGCCAGAGCCGCACATTTTGTTGATGGTTGTCGCTTCCAGGCCTTTATCCATGCCCGCCTTGAACCCGGCTTGACGCGCAGGCGCTTGTCCTTGGCCAGCTGGCAGACAATTGCCCATGATGATCTCATCAGCGTCATCCGCGCCGAGGCCCGCTTCCTCAACGGCCGCTTTTACAGCTATCGCGCCAAGTTCATTCGCCGACATGCCGGACAAATCACCAAGCAATCCACCCATAGGTGTACGTGCCATTCCAACAATTACGACAGGATCCGTAGCGGTCATTGTAAGCCCTCCTACAAGCTTTTACTTCATGCTTATTGTGCACCTGCGAACAAATGCAGGCGAACACCCATGATCGTCAAGTCACCTAGAGACGGAAAAGTAATCCGTCCGCCTATCTCACGCGCTGCGGGGCCGTTGTATCGAGGGTGACCGCGCGGTCCATGATATCGATGAGTTCGTCATTAATCTCATCAGCAGAATGGACTTTCACGTGACGCAGGGATTTGCCCGTTCCCTCGATCCGTTCAAAATAATCATCGGCCAGGCGCGCGCCTTGCCAAAGCTGTAGATTGCAACGATCCGCGTGCGCGATGATCGAGAACACGCGCTCATTACCACTCCAACAGGGAAAGCCCCATGCGAGTTTTACGGTGAGATGCGGCCACTGAGTTTTGATAACGTCTTCTAATGCATTCGCGATTGAAGACTGGTGGGGCTTAAGCCCCTCAAAATAAGCGCTGACAGTCTTTGGTTTTGGCACCGTTCACCCCAATCATTTCGCCCCAGAAACGACTTATAGCCCGAAGTGCACTGCACAAACCATAGAAAATCAGAATTAATCTACAGAAACGAGAAAAGGGCGAACCGCGGCTCGCCCTTTTCCTATTATCAACCTTGAACCCTACGCGTCATTCAGCGGGAACTGGGCGCTGAGGGTCCGCGCTGGTTCCGATCAATTCTTCGCTATCGATCGTGACCTCACCCGTATAGGACTCGCCGATTTTACGATACGGACGACCGCCCCAACTCCAGCGGAAGACACGGCCGATCTCAACACCAACAGCGTAAAGCGTTGGCACCAAGAACAGCGAAACGAAGATCGCGAACGCCACCGCATAACCAAGCGAGATAACCATTGGTTTGAGGAACTGGGCCTGCATAGATCGCTCTGCAATCAGCGGCAGGATGCCGACGAATGTTGTCACCGAGGTCAACAAAATCGGACGGAATCGCGAGACGCCCGCATCGACCAGGGCTTGAACCGCCCCGACCCCTTCAGCCCGTTTTCGGTTCACAAAGTCCACTAAAACCAAGTTGTCATTGATCACGACCCCAGCCGCCGCAGCGATCCCGAAGATTGAGAACATTGCCATAGAGGTCCCTGTGATCGCGTGACCGAGGATCGCGCCAGTGAGCGCAAACGGGATCGCAGTCATCAAGAGCAGCGGTTGCGCATATGAGCGGAATGCAATCGCCAGCACGATATACATACAGATGATCGCACCTGCCGCGAGCATTTGCAGCTCGTTGAAGAAGCGTTGCTCCTCTTCAAATCCGCCGGCTGCGCCGCGCTCAATGTCTGGGAACTGTTTCTCGAAGTCGGGCCAGAAATTGACGTTCATATCGTCCATGATTTGACCGCGTCCGCCATCGCCAAGCACGTCAGCAAAGACGGAGACAGACCGTGTCCGGTTCCGGCGCAGAATGCGGTTGATCCCAGGCGCATAAGTGAACTCAGCAACCTGCGTGAGCGGTAGTTCACGTCCATCGGCAGTCCGGATCCGCAAATTGTCGATACTGTCGAGATCGGTCCGAGCAGACTTTGGCAAACGAACCATCACGCGCACGTCTTCACCATCTCGTGGTAGACGCTGCACTTCTTCACCGAAGTAAGCTTGGCGAACCTGACGTGAAACATCCGCCAATGAGACACCCAAAGCTTCGGCCCCCGGTTTCAATTCAATGCGAAGCTCATCGGCAGCCGCGGTCAAATTGTCCCCGATATCGTATGCTGCGGCATACGTTGCCAGCTGCTCTTGTACCACGGCGGAGGCTTCGCGAAGACGGTCGAGATCCGGATGGTTCAGCGCGAACCGAACGCCAGTATCATTCTCGTTATCGGTGAAGTCGAAGCTCACCTCCTCGGCGTCCTGGACGGGGCCAACGAGTTCACGGATCTTCTCTGAGATTTCACGCGTTGAAAGGAGTTCAGGGCGGTTTTCTGGTGGCACCAAACCGATCCAGGATTGGATCTGACTGTTCGACGCCACAACAGAAGCACCGTTTAAGACACCGCCTTCATATCCGCCTTCAGATCGCAAGATCTGGCTATTCCATTTGGAATTAAGCTCGACTTCGGCGGCATTGATACCCGCCTGCAACTGATCGCGAACTTGCATTGTGCGCGAGAACGGCGTGCCTTCCGGCATGTCAATTGTGACCTGAACCAGATCACTCTCAATCTCCGGCATAAACTTGAATGGAACCACCCGGTTCGCAACCAACATGATCGCAAACGCAAACACGATAAAGAAGAAAACAATGGTCGCGTAACGCATGCGCAACGCAAACTCGAGAACCGGCTTATAAATATTCTGAGCAAACCAAAGCAGGCTGTCAGCGATGCGCTGTTGGAAACGCGCAAGTGCGTTTTGCTTGGTCTTATCCTCTTTCTTCATGTGCGACAGGTGCGCCGGAAGGATGAACATACACTCGATGATCGAGAAGATCAGTGAGGCAATCACCACGAAGGTAATCTGCTGGGTAAAGGCCCGGGTTGGACCGGTTAGCATTGCCCACGGCGCGAACGCGATAATCGTTGTGATGACACCGAACACGACGGGTTTGAAGACAAGCTGTGTGCCGACAATTGCAGCGTCCAAGCCTTCACGGCGGCCGCTTTCGACCTCTCGGTGAATATTCTCGCCGACCACAATGGCATCATCAACGATAACCCCGATCACAAGCAGAACCGCAAAGGTTGAAAGAATATTCCAAGAGACGCCGAACAGAGGCATCAACATAATACCGCCGGCAAATGCTGTAATAATACCAATCGTAACCCAGAACGCCACGATTGGACGTAAAAACAGGATCAGGACCAGCATGACTAAAACGGCACCCAGCAAGGCCGATTCCGAGATCAGCTGCATCCGCGCCTGGAAGGGTTGGGAATTGTCCCAAAGCACCTCAATTTGCATGCCATCGGGAAGGATTCCGGTCGCCGGATTGTTCGCGCGTTCAATATAGTCGCGGAAGCTGTCGGCGTAATTCACAATGTCCATTTTGTCTGGCTGGACAACAAATACGAAGGCCGTTGGACTGCCATTATGGGTGGCGTCGAGATCCGCATCGATAAAGCCATCGATCACTTCCGACACATCCCCGACGCGGATTGTACCTTGATCATTAGACTGGCGAACAATGATATTTTCAAACTGCTCTTGAGTATCCGCCAGAGCGCGCGCTGTCATAGACACATCGCCTACATTTGACCGGATCTGACCACCAGACGAGTTGAGCGAGGATTGGCGGATCGCTTGCGCAACTTCAGAGAAGCTCAGATTGTAACGACGCAGGGCATCTTCTGAGATCTCAATCGAGACTTCTTCGTTGAGCACGCCTTGCAAGACTGCCAATTCGCCGCCGCTAATTTGGGCGATATCGTCCCGAACATCATCCGCCACGCGTTTCAAAGTTCGGGCGTCGACCTCACCATAAATGGCCATACCGAAGTACCAATCGCGTTCCTCCCAACGTGTGACCTGGGGTTGAAACGCCGCCTGTGGCAGATTGTTGATTTGATCGACCCGCAACTTAATCTCGTCGAGAAAGACCTGCATATCGATGTCATCGCGACCTTTGACGTTAACAACGGCGAAGCTTTCACGCGCGATCGAGGTTATGCGGTCCAAACCGTCAATATCGGCAACCGCCTCCTCAATCCGTGTGATAATCTGCTCTTCGACATCCTGCGGTGAGGCCCCCTGCCATGACATCGTGACGGACGCACCCGCCACCGATACGACGGGGAACATCTCGCGTTCCATTTGGTTGAACCCAAGTACCCCGCCGACAAAGGCGACGACCATTAGTAGGTTAGCGGCGACCGCGTTTCGCGCGAACCAGGATACCATCCCAAGCATTATAGGTCTCCGTCTTCAGTCGCTGAGACAAGCTCGGTTGAAACGTCCGCCATACCGGTGGTCGCGTCTTCCTCAGCATTCGCCTCATCATTAAGGTTCTTGATTGAGCCATCTTCCATCCGTTGCAGGATTGTGATGCTCATCCCGTCATTCGAGCCGCGGATCGGGCTCGTGATCGCTAGATCACCTGGCGCAACATCTGGGCTGCGGAACCAAGCTCCGTCTGGGGAACTGAAAACCAGGTCCACTTCGTAGATCCGAAGCGCGCCCTCTTTCGGGTCACCGATAAAGATGTTCTCTCCACCGCGGATCGCTGAGCGCGGCGCCACCAATAGATCTTCGATTTTGGTACCGGCAATGTCCGCATTGACGAACAGACCAGGAGCCATCGGCGCCCCATCATCGGATCCAGCGCCATATGGATCATTAAGCTCTGCAATGACATTGATTAGGCGCGTCTGCGGATTAACCGCCGCTGATGTCCGCGTAATCCGGCCCGTCCACTGGCGAATTTGACCCGCCACAGCAGCGGAGAATATTACCTCGGGTCCTGGCGCGCTTGCCGTTTCGGCAAAGGCCAGGGGAAGCCCTAAGCGTCCGAGTTCATCATCCGTAATCGGCAAAGCGACTTCTACGATGTCAGTGGCGAACACGCGGCCGAGCGACTGACCTGGCGATGCAAATTGACCGACATCAACATTCTCTTCGCGGACACGACCATCAAACGGCGCAACAACCGCCGTTCGAGCGAGCGCCAGATTGGCGTCTGCGAGTTGGGCCTTGGCAGATTCCAGAGAGGCGCGCGCTTCAGCCAATTGAGGCTCGCGGCGTGCAAGCGGGCTGGAGTCGGTGATCCCGAGATTAATCAGGTCTTGTTGCGCAATCTCAGCTTCCGCTTGCTCGCGTGCAAGGCGCTGTTCTGCACTCGCCACGCCTGATTGAGCGCGAACAACCG
>JBCBGJ010000170.1:0-5760 GCA_038526925.1 Pseudomonadota bacterium | reverse complement strand
TGTAGATCGAGTCTTTTTTGAGCGTGTTTAGATTAATGGTCAAATGCGCATCGGTACGGATAGCCGCCTATCTGCGAACCTAACCGATGTTCGTAAAGTCGACCCTTAATCTAAACACGCTCAAAAAAGACTCGATCTACATCAAGTCTTGCTTGGCCATGTCCACGATCAAAACGTTCTTGATGTCGTCAGACACAGCGTCTTTCAAATTCATCAAAACCATAGACCGGATCATCTCGTAATTATCGATCTGCGTTGGCTCTTCTAAGGTCCGGCCGTCATTGCTGAGCCCGATGAGCGTGGTCATTATATTGTCCCGCAATTTGGGTTCCTCAGAAAACAAATCGTCTATGGTTGAGGAACTCCCTTCGAGATTTATGTGCAAGATAACTAGGCTTTTAACCTGATCATTGCGCATGACAGGAACGACAAATTCACGACTGAACTTATAGTACTCGGTAGAGCCAGAGCCCCCAGACTTAGCGTATTTATCGTCCTTTTTGGCGTCTTTCTTGTCTCCGCCCTTTTCTTCTTTCTTCGCGTCTTTCTTCTTGTCGCCATAGTCCCCTTCGGCTTCAGATTCTTCCGCACCAGCCGCCGCCGCGGAAGACGGAGTCTTCAGCACGACGCCCGCAAAACTGCCGAGCGCAATAAAAATAATAGCGACAATGCTGGTGAGGATGAGTTTCATTTTTTCGGTCCTTAGAAGGGGAGAACTTTTTCGAGAATTTTCGGCACCATGCCGCGCTTGATCCCGGCTTGGGTTTCGCCGCGGCTCAGATATGACAGGTTTGCATCGGCAATTTTCTCGTAAGATACGGTATTCGTCCGCGTGATGTCTTGCGCGCGAATGACGCCAGACACGGTGAGATAACGCACTTCATCGCTGACCTGCGTTTGCTGGTAGCCAGCGATGACCAGATTGCCATTCGGCTCAACACCGACAACGCGCGCAGAAAGCCTGAAAGTGACTTGCTCAGCCCGGTTGAGCGATCCATCGCCGGTAATCCCCGACGCGCGGTCATAATCAATCGCTGGGGAGAGGCTCGCGCCATTTGGGAGAAACCCACCCGCCGCCTGTGGCAGGCCAAGCAAGGCCGCGATATTAAATTGCTCATTGGTCTGACGATTACGCGACAGAGAGCTTTGCATGCTCGCTTGATCGTTCATATCAACGACAACCGTCAGCAAATCGCCAACGTCTTTGGCGCGGCGCATGCCTAGCAAGGCATTTGGCGCGGTCGTCCACAATGACGCCGATGTGGCATGGGTTTCTTCGGCATAGCTCGGCTCTGTTTGAGCCCAATATGTCGGCTGTTCATAGGTCGCCATTTCTGGGGCGTCATGAACGCCTCCGGACGCACATGCCGATAGCGATACTGCGACCATACCCGTCAGAGCGGGCACTCCTAATTTACCCATATCCAGCCTCCTGCTTGAACAATTCCTTCGACAGTTTGGCGCGACTCCAGATTCAGAACGGGAACACTCTCATTCACTCCAGCTTCGCCCAATGCCCGACCCGTCAGGGTGATTTCGAGTGGGCCTTTCATGTATTTCAAAGTGACCAATTGATTACGCTTTACGAGCCGCGGAGCCCGCGTATCCTTTGCGGCAATCGGTTGGCCTGCATAAATCGTACGGCTGACTTCACGGCCGAGAAGCTCCGCATGCTGATCTTGCCAAACATCATCAGCAGGCGAAGAATTTTCCTGCGTAATCACAGAGCCGGCGCGCAGCACTTCATTGGCGGTTAGCGAGGCATCGATCGAGAGGCCGAGCGCGAGACAGATAAGGCTAATCATGATCTTACCTCAGCCTCGTCGTGGCCGCGAGCATCTCATCCGACGCGGTGATCACTTTCGAGTTCAGCTCATAACCGCGCTGTGCTTCGATGAGATCGGAAATTTCCTTCACGACATCGACGCCAGAATCCTCAAGAAAGCCCTGACGGATTGTGCCGACTCCTTCACTGCCCGCAACCAGGCGATTGGCCTGACCAGAAGCCTCTGTTTCCCGGAACAGATTGTCGCCGATCGCTTCGAGGCCTTTCTCATTGACGAATGACGCAATCGAAATCACGCCGATGGATTGCCCCGCGACCTGATTGTCGAAATAGGCTGTCACTTCGCCATCGCGAGAGATTGAAATGCGCTGCGCGTCATTCGGGATCGTAATCCCGTCGGCCAATGAATAGCCTGACATTGTAACGATTTCGCCGTCTGGGCTGCGATTAAGCTTGCCATCACGGGTAAATACAGACTCGCCGTCTGGGGTCCGCACTTCCAGGAAACCCTTGCCATCGATCGCCAGATCGAGTTCAGCACCTGTTTCGCGCAGAGAACCTTGCGTGATTTCCATCGACACCGTTGACGCTTTAACGCCGGTTCCGATTTGGATCCCCGCTGGAACAATTGTTCCGGTTTGCGACGTGATCGTGCCGGGCGTGAGATATTGCTGATAGACCAAGTCAGAGAATTCCGCGACGCGCGGCCGATAGGCTGCGGTGCTCATATTCGCGATATTGTTCGAAATGACGTCGACGCGCGTTTGCTGCGCCGCCATCCCTGTTGCTGCAATCTGGAGGGATTTCATGGCTAACTCCTGTGCCTATCGGTCTCTTACCGCTGAAATAAATTGCGAGATGCGTTGGTCTTCTTGCTCCATCAGTGTTTGGCCAGCTTCATAGGCTCGGTGCACCTCGATCATGCGAGCCATTTCTAAAACAGGGGATACATTGGACGCTTCTAGAGCGCCCTGTAGGACGGCGGCGCCTTCAACCGGCTGCACACCGCCATCAGCGACGAAGCGCGTGTCTGTCTCGCGCTGTAATTGTCCGGTCGGGGTGAAGATACCGACCTGACCAATAATCTGTCCGGCCGAGGAAATCGTTCCATCGCCCGCGATCGTTACATTTTCAGCCTCTGGCGGAATCTGAATGGGAGAGTTACCCTCATTCAGGACTTTCGCACCGTCGCCGGTTACAAGCTCGCCCTCGGCGGAGATTTGAAACGCGCCGGCGCGGGTCAGGCGCTGACCATTATCTGTTTCTAACGCAAAGAACCCTTCGCCTTGGATGGCGAGATCAAACTGGCCGCCGGTAAACTTCACAGTGCCTTGCGTCAGATCAAAACTATGACCCGCGAGGCCGCCCATGGACAGCGAGGGCGTCTCCTGGCCGGTGGCCATGACATATTCCGCGAAGATTGCTCTATCTGTTTTGTACCCTGATGTATTGGTATTCGCGATATTGTTCGCGACGACTTGCATCTCTTTTAAGAGACCGTCCTGCCGGGCGAGCGTGGTATAGATACTATTGCTCATGGTGTGGCTCCTGCCTGTGGGACCGCCAGCGCTTTTCGAGATGACTCGAGAAGGTCTGCGATCTGATACGGGCGGATCTCCCGCCCTGCCCCATCTGGGGAAATTCCTTTTGAAAGCTTGATCGTCCGTATGCGGTCTAACCGAATGACTTCCGTGTCTGAGAGGCCGTTGACGAGCTTGGGGAGATTGAGATCCCAAAGCGCCCAATTGTCGACAATTGCGCCTTGCTCGATCAGCTCAAGCTGTTTGCTCGGATATGCAGCGAGGCTCGTATAAGCCGCGGTGGCAATATTCGGCAGGTTCGCCTGAAGCGCTCGGATACCGGCCATGCGATTGATTTCAGCCTCAGTCGGAAACTCTTCGCGCACATCAAACAGGTCTTGGTCGACATGGCCCCAGAATGCGGCTTCAGCCAACATGTTTGCGACTTCAGGGTTGCGTTCCACTGGCCCCAAAAACTCTTTCACCATGCTAAACAGGCCAAGCTCTAACGCTTTGAGAGCGCCTTGTTTGCGCAAGGCTGTGCCATATCCGTCAACCGGCAAGTCACTGTGAAAGCGCGTCAGCGTGTATAGCGCGTTCAGAGCATTGGCAGGGTCTTCATCGGTCAGATAATCGTCTAGCGCCTTAACCGTGTAGCTATCGATCGACGCACGAACCTCTTCACGCTCAGCGACAGGTAAGTCGAGAATGCGCTGCAGCCCATCATATAGGTCACCACTCGCAAGGTGGTCGATGACAAACTCTAGTATCGGATCGAGATTGTGCTGGGTCTCATTCGTCTCCAGCATGTTCCAGGCTTCTTCCAGCACAAAGGACCGAACGGTTGGCCGGAGCTGATCGCTGCGTTCAACCAAGATCAACAAAGCTGCAAGCTTGAGCTTCGGCCGGCTCATCAACATCACAAGTCGGTCATCCGACTCAGAGCCACTCGGCATGTCTATGATTGCTGTTTTTAGCGCGTTCAACCGCGTCGAGTTCTCAATCTCTTCTGGGGTAAAGGTGGCGATCACTTGTTGCGCCAGATCGGCCCGGCGCTCGATCACGAGTGACGGCACGATCAACATAGCTGTGTCTTCGCGCAGGTTGAATGGCAGAGTGCGAATCGCGGCGATATGGTTCGCTAACCGTTCAACACCCTCAGGCTCGAACAGTACCAATTCAGCCGCCGCGTGCCAGAGGTTGGCTTCCGGGAAACACGCACCGAGCTCTTCGAAATAGGCAAGATCTGGTTGCTCACGGTTCTCCATCAGCTGGATGAATTTCCGATATGGTTCCCATTGCTCATCTTCGACAAAGGTCAGAAGCGCTTTCGCCTCTGCATAGAGCCCTAAGGCGAGTTTGGATTTCAGATCCTTGCGGAGTTTATCATCGGCGCTGACATCGTCGCCAAGGTCAATCGCGTCTGGAAGTTCAGTGAACTTTCGCAGCGATCTCACGACGGAAAAATCAAGCGGATAAGGCGGCGCGCATTGTCCCGACAGATACTTTACTGGCCCGCCATCAGAGGCGACCGGAGGCTCGCCCCCCTCGCCATCAGCAGGCACGAGAAGCCCGCCGCGTATGGCCGTTTCGACAAATGCATCCAGATCTTCGCCAACCGTTTCCTCGTCCGTTTCGACCGTAGGTTCAGAAACGTCGTTCGCTCCGGTTTGCGCATGAGCTGCGGAAACCAGAGCGACAAAGAAACTTGCAGTGGCAAGACGGCGTATCATGCGGCTTGGCGTAATCCTTTCACGGCTTCTTCAACCTCATCGAAGGATGGGCGCACCCTTGCCGGGGCGTGGCGACGAGCAACCTCGACGCAAATATTGATTGGGTTTTTGTGCAAGCTCGACACAAGGACTTCGCCAATCATCGAGTAAAACATGTGCTCTTCATTGCGGGTGTGGGCGACCTTTGTCGCAAACGGACCAACAACCCCGTAGGCTAAGAACACCCCTAGGAACGTTCCGACCAGCGCGCCGCCAATCATGCCCCCGAGGACTTCTGGCGGTTTATCGATCGAGGCCATGGTTTTGATAACACCCAAAACCGCAGCAACAATTCCGAGCGCCGGCAGCGCGTCGGCCATGTTCTGTAGCGCGTGTGAACCATGTAAACGTTCTTCGGAAAGCGCTTCGAGATGCTTCTCAAGCAGCTCTTCAACCTGGTGAACATCGTCGAAGTTCATGATCATCGAACGAATCGTGTCGCAGATCATTTCAATCGCTTCGTGGTCTTTGAGGATTTTTGGGTACTTTTGGAAAATCGCTGACTCATTCGGCGCCTCGATATGGGCTTCGATATCAACGGGGTTCTCTTTCAGGATCGTCAGCAGCTCTGTCATCATGCAGAGCAGGTCCTGGTAATCTTGTTTCTTCCATTTCGGACCGGCCACTGCGGCGCCGAGGTCGCCAGCGGTGTGCTTAATCGTGGGCATGTCGTTCGCGGCCA
>JBCBGJ010000169.1:0-5762 GCA_038526925.1 Pseudomonadota bacterium | reverse complement strand
GA
Organism: Pseudomonadota bacterium; assembly: GCA_038526925.1. Classification (GTDB taxonomy): domain Bacteria; phylum Pseudomonadota; class Alphaproteobacteria; order Caulobacterales; family Hyphomonadaceae; genus Henriciella. The sequence goes on along the minus strand of JBCBGJ010000169.1, from coordinate 5,760 downwards.
GCGCGGTTTCGATCATGGACAGGACAAAACCTTTGATCCCGAAACCGTAATGGCCCAGGTCGCGCCGCTCGGCGGACTTCATCGCTGGATCAAAAGGGTAGAAAATGAAAGTCACACGACGAAAATTATTTGCCGCTGCAGCGGGCGTAGGCGTGACCGGCGCCGCAGCTGCTGGGATGGGCGCACATACGCTAATGACGATTGGACCCGCCCGTTCCTATATTGCCGACATCCTCCGGCGCAGAGTTCCGCAAATAGATGTACCCGCAGATACGATCGCGGCGTTTGCTCAAGACTTGCTGAACGCGGGTGATATCACGTTGCGAGAGCGAGTGGTGTCCTATGGCGGCGGCGCGGCGGCGTCGGTTCTGCGCGCTGCAGATTTGCAACCCATTGAAACTTACGAACGCCGGATCGTGACGACATTTCTGATCAATTCAGACTTTTTCGACGAGGATCGCGAGTCAGAGCGTTCAGTAGAGTATTTTGGTCTATCTGATACGGTGTGTTCGTTCGCTAATCCGTTTGCAGAGTTCCTCTCTTAAAAGCGCGCGTTCGTTGCTTCTATGAAACCGTGATGAGCTTATTCGCCGGCACGGATCGCAGGAAGAAGGATTTCGTCGCGCACATAGTCAGCGACTGAAACCGTAATGTGTTGATCATCAAAAAAGATCGGCTTTCCCTGGAAGGCGCCATTACATCTCTCCGCCGTGCCGCAAATCGTATTGACGAGCGGAATGTACTCAACTCCGTGTTTCTCGGAGAGTTTCGTCAGGCGATCATCGACGTCCGCAAGCGTTTGGTTTCCGCGCTCAAATGTAGAAGCGCCGGGATCGTTTTCGAACCGCGCGCGGCGCGCCATCAGCACGGGCAAAGACGTGTATTTGTGTTGCGGAACCCCATCCAATAGAATGATGCGGTGATCTTGCAGCGACAGACGGGCAATCGTTTGGTCCAGGCCATCCCAAAAATCTTCTCGCAGCTCCAAGTTTTCATGCCAGCGCATGTAGAAAGCGACTATAATAATTGTTTGTGCTTCTTCCGTTTCGATGCCGCGAAGCCAAAGCTCTGTATTTTCATCACAATTTGGTCTTTGCCGATGCTTAAAGTCAATCGATGGCGGGCATAAAGACCCAGTAAGTTGACGCACATGAAACGCGCCCGATTTCTCGGCTTCGGTGCCGAAAGAAAAAGCAAGCTCAGAGCCGTGACTGTCGCCAAAGATAACCAAGCCTGGTGTTTGTTTGGGGCCGAATGTGCAGGCCGCGTCATATCGCATATCAGCGGTCCCTGATGCGTGACATCGATCGCGTGCAGGGCTGAAGTCGTTTCGCGCGGCAGAATAGTCAACAACGGTGTTGGAGAGCCTGGTTGGCAAACCCTGAGTGCCTATGATTGTTACTGCCAGGATCGCGCACGCGGCCATCGCCAAACCTGACCCAAGATAGCGGTCTCGAACCGTCGGCCAAATGCGCGTCCCGCGGCGCATCGGCGTTTCGACAAATTTCCAGCTCACGAATGACACGCAGAAGGTGACACCAAGCAGCGCCAACTTCTGTAGTCCTGTGAGTGGTTCTAACGAGCTGTAAGCCGCCAATGATAAGAGACCTATGAACACCATTGGGCGAAACAATAGAAGGCGATTTGCGACAGGAAGCTCACCTCGTTCAGCGCCAAGACCTGCCCAGATCAAGAGTGATGCGCCGATCGAAAAAGCTCACTAACCCAAAATCATCGTGGGCGATGAGCCCAGTTATCTAGCGGGTGATGAATTAGGCAGTCAAAACGAAAAAAATGTCCACACCGAGAAACCCACCCGGCAACAATTCTATGTCCAGATGATACAAGATCACGGACAGGACGGCGATGGCCCTGGCACCATCCAAGTCCGCTCGGTAATCTTTGCAAGTATTCGTCACGCCCCCTAATCCCCCTCAGGATGCCAGCAGTTCTCTTCTAAGGATTGGCTATGGCCCATCTTTAGGATGAACTATGAGGATGGCCCCACAGCGTTGGTAAAATCGTCCACAATTCTAATTCTGCCAAGAAGACGTAAAGCCAAGTTTCTACCCGCGCGTAGAGCGGGATATGCCAACCGATAGAAGTGCTTATTCTTGAAGATCATATAGTTGACCCGGTTCATAAAACAAACGATCCGGTCAACAACGCTAAGATGTTTATTGCATGTTCACGTAAGCGCCAAGAAACGTGCTAATATTGTCGCGATTGGGAAAGGGTGCTTTTTGCCGATGCCAGTTGGGAAGATGAACCACATGGACAATCGAAGCGGAGCGTGATCAAAGGCGTCCCAATAGGTTAAACTTTATCTAGAGAAAAGTGTTGTGGCATCAAGATTGGTAACTCTATTTGGCGGCTCCGGCTTTATCGGACGATACGCTGCTAGAGCCTTGGTTGAGGCGGGTTTTCGGGTTCGTGTTGCCGTACGGCGGCCCCATCTTGCCGGGGATGTACGCCTCGCTGGTTCTCCTGGATGGGTCGATATCGTCCAGGCGAATATCCGAAATCCACAATCTGTAGCGGCAGCCGTGGATGGTGCCGATGCGGTCGTGAACCTGGTCGGAATTCTCTACGAGAAAGGCCGTCAGAGCTTTGAGGGCGCGCAGAGAGACGGCGCGAGAAATGTGGCGGCGGCGTGTAAGGCGGCCGGTATTGACCGCCTTGTGCATGTATCAGCCATTGGCGCAGATGCTGACAGCACAGCCGATTATGCCAAAACAAAAGGCGAGGCTGAGCTGGCGATCCGTGAGATCTTGCCGACAGCAACAATCTTGCGCCCATCCATCGTGTTTGGACCGGAGGATGAATTCTTCAATCGCTTCGCGGCCATGTCGTCGCACCCGATCTCTACTGTAGCGCCATTCCTGCCCGCCATTGGCGGCGGCGACACCAAGGTTCAGCCGGTGTATGCCGGTGATGTCGCAGACGCTATTGCAGTGGCCGTGGCGAGTGATGACGCAGCAGGCAAGACGTTTGAACTCGGCGGACCGCAAGTCTACACGTTCAAAGAACTTTATAAGTTTATCGGCGAGACGATTGATCGAAAGCGATATGCACTGCCGCTACCGTTCTTTGTGGCAAAACCATTAGGTCTGACTTTCGGGGCGCTGTTCAGATATGTGCCACCGCTGTCTTCTGGGATTTTTGGACCGCCGCCAATCACGGGCGACCAAGTCGAGTTGCTAAAGTCTGATAATATCGTGTCAGAGGGGGCGCTCACCCTGAGCGATCTCGGGGTGTCTCAACTTGAAACTGTTGAGGCCATTGTTCCAAGCTACTTGTACCGTTTCCGGCCTTACGGACAGTATCATCAAAAGTCTGAGTCTGTTTAAACCTCAGTCTTCGCTCGGCATGAGCGGCGGGATATCGTTTCCGTCTTCATCCTGCAGCATATAGATAACCGGATAGACCACGCCCTTACGGACGACTGCGACGCCGTCGACGGTTTTTGGTTCAAACCTGAGCGTTGCCATTGCATTGCGCGATGAGGCGACGAAGCCTGGATGGCCGCATCTGACCTCTAAATTGATGACATATCCTTCCGGGCTGACATCGAAATAGTTGTCGCAATGTGCCCCAATACCCTGACTGGCGAGGTCGATCGGGTAGTCAGGCACCGGCGGTTCGATTGGCTGTGTGTCGCGATCGGCAAAACTCGGCGAAGCTGACAGGGCGGCAATTCCGATGCTTGCAGCGAGCGCCGCGCCTAGGCCGCCAGTGGTTTTGTTTGGGTTACGGATGAGGGTCATAGAAATGTCCTTTGCGATACGTTTGGCTTTCATCCGGCGAGACCGGCGGAGATAGGCATCAACAAAGGTGCGCACGGCATGGCTGACCGTGATCCCTTCTTCTTCACACGCGCGTTTGAAGGCTTCTTTTTTGGAGTGCGGCAGGCGCACTTCAATCATTTCAGTCTTCTTTTCAGGGCGAGGTTTCGTCATGCCGATCTCCGAAGGTTCGTCGGTGCTGATATCAGGACCGCTTCGTGAGGGCATGAAAACCGAAAGCCCGTTCATACGCCAGACTTTTCGTGTCCGGACAGGCTTTCGGTCTTATCTTGGGGGGCGAGATGCGCCGTATGGCTATTTCGTTTCGTCCGCCTCAATCTCTGAGCTGGACGTGGTTTCAGAGCGCTGGATCTTCTTGACGATAATGCGCTTATCGCCGGACTCACTGATCTCTTCGAACACAGTTTCGGTGCTAAAGTCCAAATCCATATCGAACTCCGCATCCGTTTCCGCAAGGGCTTGTTCGATCAAAGCCTCAAGCTCTTCCTCGGAGAGCTCAGTGCCTGACTCCATGCGTTTGATCGTGATGCGTTTGTCGACTTCGGTGGTTAGTTCGCCGTGAATTTCACCGTCCGCGGAGTCGCTAAACTTCAAGACTTTCATCGTCTTGCGGGTGACGTCTTGGCCATCTTCTTCCGATGAGGTTTCGCTGTCATGGATGACAATATGATTGCCGGCGGCTTCCAGCTCGGCTTGGCTCACACCGCCAGAGCCGTCCGTGTCGAGTTTTTCGATGATGTCCGCGTCAAAACCCGGGGCAATCTCGCCCTCGGTCAGAACGCCGTCACTGTTTTTGTCTAACGCCTCAAAAGCGCTGGAATCTGCAGCTGAAGGGAGCGCCGTGATGGAAAACACGCCGATGGCGGCGCCTGCGGCGGTGGCGAGGGATTTAAAGCGATGTCGCGCGAGGGTCATGGTTATCTCCTGGACCGGATGGGGTTTTTCGGCCAGTCGAGCGTCCTCGATATAGTCTGTAATATAGCGGCGAAGAGCCTCCGAGGCGCTTTCGCCTCGTTGCTTTGTCGCTGCCATGAAGTCTTGCTTCTGTTGGTATGGCAGGCGGATGTCTAAGCTTTCGCTTTTCTTTTCTCGGCGCTTCATCACGTACTCGATCGGATTGGCTGGACCAGTGGTCCGCACTTTTCGACATATCGCTCTCTATAAAAGGACGAACCCGCCAAGACGCTAGTAAAAAAGTGTCAGGACAGAATTTTTCGCTTTTAAATCAATCCCAAGACAGGTACTGCGAGGATGAGACCTGCGCCGAGTAAAAGCCGGTAGATGACGAAGGGAAGGAAGCTCATACGCTTCAGCAGCGTCATCAAAGCATGGATCGAGGCGATCCCAGAGACGAAGGCGAGGGCTGCGACGATCATTCCGTCTTGCAGAGTCACAACACCCCCCGCGGCTTCTGCGTCCAAGAGCCCGATGGCGCCATAGAGCCCGGCCGCGGCCAAAATCGGCGCTCCGATCAGCATGGAAAAGCGAGCTGCTTCCGTGCGCTCATATCCTAAGGCGCGCGCCGCCGTCATCGTAATGCCCGACCGGCTGGTGCCGGGGATTAAAGCTGCGATGGCTTGCGTGGCGCCAATCATGACCGCGTGGCCGAGCGTCATATCTTTTTCGGTGCGCTCTTTGCCGCCCGCCACATCAGCCCACCATAGGAGAAGACCGAATCCGATCGTCGCCCCAGCGACAGTCCACACACTGCGCAGGTGCGCTTGGAGGCTGTCTGGAACAAACATCTCGTGTGCGATCGCAGCAACGAGAGCGATTGGAGTGGCGACAATGATGCAAAGCGCCAGATTAGCGCCTCGAGATAAGGGCGCTTTCTTGAATCCAGCGCCGACCAACTCGAACCCGCCGAGGGTCGCAGCAATGCCGTCTCAAACCTTGGAACATTAGCTGCGATGCTGATCTACTTTCGAAGAGACGTAATTGCTGCGACCCTCGG
>JBCBGJ010000168.1:0-5812 GCA_038526925.1 Pseudomonadota bacterium | reverse complement strand
CTTTAAATCGTTCGTGCGGCATAAAATAGGGACTCTTCGCGCGCGTCAAACCTCGCTGTCTACACGGTTTAGTGATTCTGACAGTTCGTCGCCAAGGATTTCGATCAGGCGCGGTCCATCCGTGTATAAAAGTGCGCAACGGACGGGGCGATCCGGATATATATCCGCCAGAACGGCGCGATACGCTGCGAGCTGAACGCGATAGGCAAACTCAACGGCTGCAGCGTCCGACGGCGCCGGGCGATCGGTTTTGTAATCGATGATTAGGATCTCGTCTGGAGTGATAATCAGACGGTCCACGCGGCCATTGACCATCTGCCCATTCGGGAGGGTTCCAACGATCGCGGCTTCGCTTCGCCCGCCCGGGGCAAACACGCTCGCGAAATTTGGATCGTTCAACGTGTTCAGCGTGACCGACAGCATTTCTTCAATCTCATCCGGAGAGATATCCGGCTCCCGTGCCAGGAATTGCTGGCCCGTCGCTTCGCGTCTATCGGCAGCGATCTCAGGCAGCGTTTGCAGCAGTGCGTGGATCAGACGTCCGCGCTTTAGGGCCGCGGCGCGGCCGGCGCCGAAGGGCAGGCTGACGGCCGATTGGTCCTCGGTCAGACGAGACGGCGCGGCGAGGCGCTGCGGAGGCTGAGCCGCTGGTGCGGGTCGTTTCAGCCAGACAGGCGCTTCAGGTTTGGCGATGTTCACCACAGCGGCTGTCTTCGCGAGGGTGGGTTTGGGCCCGAACACCATAGCGGCTTCAGAGTCTTCTTCGTCCGGCGCGTCTGCCCCTAGAAGCTCACGCATCGCGAGCGCGCACCAGCGATACCAGGACGATTTGGCAAACCCGGTTTTGCTATTGCGTGCGCCAGCGCCCGCGATAATCAAACGGTCTGAGGCCCGGGTTAGTGCGACATAGAGCAGGCGCCGGGATTCGCGCTCTGCGGCCTCATTGGCAGCCTCTCGCAATGCGGCTGTGGCGGGGGCATCGGTTCTTGTTGAAGGGCTGTAAAGCGGCACGCCGTCGGCGCCGAAGAATAAGGCGTCGCCAACTGATTTCGTGGCGCTGGTTGTGTCTGGCACGATCACAACGGGCGACTGGAGGCCTTTCGCGCCGTGCACAGTCATCACGCGAACGGCGCCTTCTGGTTCGCCGAGTTCTCGCTTCAGCACCGTGTCCTGGCGTTCGATCTCGGCCAAGAAGAGCTGCAGACTTCGCGCGCTCGTCATGTCATAGCCGAGCGCTTTTGAAACGAGCGCTTGAACCGGATCTCTGACGGGTTCACCGAGGCGCTGAATAAGCTTGTCCCAACCGCTTAGTCGGTCTGCATCGCGCGTTGTGAGTGCCCTGGAGAGGAATTCGAAAACAGGTAGGTTCCGATTTTGTATTAACTCATGGCAGAACTGCCTTGCGGGCTGAAAATCAATTGCCACACTTGCCCATAACTGGTCCCAAAGCGTGCTATCCTTCGGGCGGCCATGCGCGAGAACAAACAGGTGATTGTCATCATCAACCAGACCGCAAAACGGACCGCGCAAGATTTCCGCTAGGGTCAGGTCGTCGCTTGGTTGCAAGGCAAACCGGATCAAGTTGAGACAATCCTGAACGCCGAGATTATCGAGCAGTCTCAGTCTGTCGGCGCCCGCAACGGGCACGTTTTCCTGTTTTAAGCTTTCGATCAGTGCATCGAACAGGTCATTCCGGCTGCGGACGAGAATCAAAACATCGTCTGGTCGCATCGGCTCGCGGCGCCAACTTCGATCCTCTTGCTCTCGCCAAACCGTTTCGCCGCGATCCAGCATGCTGCGAACCCGCCCTGCAATGGTCCGGGCCAAGCGGCGGCGCGGGGCATCTGCTGGCACATGATCAGTTGGGGCGGTCCACGCGTTTTCCTCCCCTTCACCTGCATCCGGCAGTTCAAGCGGCCAGACTTCGACCCGCCCAGGCTGGTTTAAGCGCCGGGGCGCGTGCGGCGTGACGTCTGCCTCACGGGGCGGTAAAGGTTCGGTCGAGGATTTGTCGAGCGGTACAACCGCTCTCACTTCATCGACGAATCTCAAGACCTCGGGCGTCGACCGGAACGACATCGCCATCTCCGGCAGGTTGACCTTTCGGGCTTCGGCTTCTGCAACAATTTCTTCCCGCCTGACAAAGCCTTGCCGCTCTTGCTCGAATTTTTGCTGGTCGGCGCCTTGGAACGAGTAAATGGATTGCTTTGGGTCTCCGACGACAAATTGTGTGCGTGGCTCAGCAAGTCGATCGCGCCCAAGGCCAGATTGAAACTCTTGCACAATCGCATTGATCAGCGCCCATTGCGGCGGGCTTGTGTCTTGCGCTTCATCGAGCAGCAAATGAGTGAGGCCGCCATCGAGCTTATAGAGCACCCATTCTGCGGCGCTGGAGTGTGTGAGAAGCGTGTATGTGTGCGCAATCAAATCATCGAAATCGAGCGCGCCGCGCAAACGCTTTTCGCGCTTATAAGCTTCAAGTAGCGGCAGCCCAACTTGCATCAGGGCAAGCGTTCGCTCTGCCAATGCTGCGGCTTGGAGCTCGCTTTGCACGGCTTTCATACGCGTGATTTCGCGCCCCTCCGGAGCGCCCGTTTTGAGGTTCCGGCTGAACAAGTCTTCTACAATCTCGCCGGCTTTGGCCGTGTATGGATTGCTGCCAGACGGAAAATCCCGTTTCGCCCCCGCGAGCGCGCCCATATAAGTATCGTAACGCTGACGCGGCGTGTTTGAGGCCGAAAGCGCTAAGAGTGCGTCGAGCAATTTCGTGTCGGCTTTTCCTGGCTTTTCAATGCCTTTTAGATCTTCGATGGCTCGCGCGCAGTCATCCGCTGGAAAGTCAGGGCCCATAGCGGCGGCAAGAATATGGTCCTGGGAGCGCCCATCACTTCGACTTGTCGCGGTGATAATTTCGGTGAGTTCATTTTCAGAACTATATGTTCGATCTAACCCTTGTAGAGCCTGTCTATGTGGTCTTAGAGCATCCAAAGCCGTGCTGACGCCGAGCCCGCCTGTGGCCTCCGCCAGAATGCTCAACGTTTCTGGCGTGAGTGAAGCTGCGGTGTCTAGGCCTGCCGCAAGAACCGCGCGCCACAGATCGTTGGCCTCATCCTCCTCGATTGCAGAGAACCCTGGAGATACGCCCGCTTCGAGCGGAAAGCGTCGTAAGATCCGTGTACAGAAGGCATGGATCGTTTCGATCCGTAGGCCGCCGGGAGTTTCAAGCGCGCGGGCAAACAGTATGCGGGCTTCACGCAAGTCATCATCCGTATACGAAGTGATAGGTCGATCTTCCAACTGCGCGAGGGATCGGCGCAGCTTTTCGTCCGAGGCCACGGCCCAGTCTCCCAGGCGCTGATAAAGCCGCGCCAGCATCTCGTTGGCCGCGGCTTTGGTATAGGTGATACACAGAATGGAGTCGGGCAGTGCGCCAGGTCGTCCATCTGGTCGCCGCAGGAGCAAGCGGGCAACGCGGTCGATCAGGACCTTCGTTTTACCCGACCCCGCATTTGCCTCCACCCAGACCGATTGCGCCGGATTCGCCGCGTCTGCCTGTGCTTGCTTGGCCGCCTCGAACGCGGCGGTATCCGGAGAATAGACGGCCTCAGTCATAAGTGCTTAGACCCGTCCACTCGCTGCGCCGCGCCAGCCTTGTGTAAGCGCTTTCATAAGCGACCCGCTCGGGTCGAGGCGCACTTAAATATGGATGCGCCGGGTCCGCGAAACTCGTCAACACGCTTAGCAAGCCAAGTTCCGCGTCGGCGATAATATCGGCCATAGACTTCGCTTCTATTTTGCTGCGGGCGGCGGCATCACCTATGTTCTGGACCTCAAAACCGGTGCCGAAGCGGATATAGGTCAGGGCCTCGACCTCTGCTTTGCCGAGATTTCTATATCCGCCATTGCGAGCGATAAGACCCTGCAAGGGCATTTGTGGGCTTAAGCCAGCGCGCACCTGTTTTTCACTCGGAGGTCGTCCTGTTTTAAAATCGAGGATGGCCACACCACCAGTCTCGCGCGCTTCAATTCGGTCTGCAGTGCCTTTGAGTTTGAAGGGTTCGCCCGTAATGTCTATCTCAATTTCACCACGTATTTCCGTATACGGATTTCCTTTGATTGCGTGAACCTGATCAGCACGCCAAGTGATATAGTCTGCGCAGACTTGGCGGCGGACATCGCGAAGCGAGATGATATCGGCCTCATCGACCCCGCCGCGGCGCAACTCTTCTTCAAGGACTTGTAGAAGCGCATCAGCGGTTTCGGGAAAGTCTTCGAGCTCGAACCGCTCCAGCGCCTTGTGAACCGCTGTCCCCCGGGCGCGCACATCTGCAGGAAGATTGAGCGGGTCGAGCGGCCGCAATCGCAAGACGTACTCGCAGTATATGGCGTAAGGATCACGCACCAATTGCTCAATCCGCGTGACCGAAAGCTCTTTTGGTCTGGCGGACAATGGCGGCCGCGGCACAGGCTCTGCCGAGAACCCATCCGGCAATGCGGGTGCGGCTTCGATCGCGTCTAACCAGTCGAACGGATTGGCCATGGCAGGCGCGCCTAGAACGGATTTCGCGTCATCGCCGAGCGCGCCGCGCGCCAAGGTTTGCAGCCGCCACAGCCAGCGCGACGCAATCGCCGGCTTGTCGTCGCGCCGGTGGCTGGTCATCAGCGTGACGTTCGGCGCCGAGGCGAGCTGCGCAAAATCGTGGGCCGACAGCCCAATCCGCTCATCCGGATCTGACAATCCAATTTCGCGGCGGAATATACGCGGCAGAAACGCATCGGCGGGCGGCTGCTCTGGCCAAACCCCTTCATTGAGTCCGGCCAGTATAATCCGATCTGCGGTTTGTAAGCGCGCTTCCAAAGGTCCCCAGATTGCGAGGCGCGGATGCGCCTGACCGTCCGACACGGTTTGAAGCTGTGCCTCGGCGCCAAGCAACTCGTTCCAAGTCGCGGCCGGCTGATCGCCGAGCGGCCCCGTGAGGACGGCGAGGTCTTGAAACAGCCTGGAGAGACTAGCGCCATCTTCGCCCGCCCAGGGGTATGGATTGAGGCTTGCGGCTTGGGCCAGTTCGGCGATCGCTTGCAACCAGGTCTCACCATTGAGAGGCTGCTCTGCTAGAGGCTCAAGTCTGGCCGCTGTTGGCGTGAGCGTCTGGAGGATGTCGTTCTCGGGCAGATGATGCGAGAGCTCGGACCAGGACTGCCAAATGCGGGGCCCGCGCAGCGCGATGTCCAGGCTGCTGATTGCGGGCGGATCAAATCGGCTGCGCGGATGGTTCAGGACCGCCATTAAGGCAATTGGATTGGAAAGATCGACCAACCATTGCGCGACCAATAGCGCCAAGCTCCCAGCATCGGTTTGCGGCAGGGGGCGCCCAGCAGACGGTGGCACATGCGCATTCCAGCGCGTGAGCATGGCACTAACCCGGCGCGCTAGACCAGCATCTGGCGTGACCAACGCTGCTGTCTCGCTTTCTGTTTCGAGGGTTTCGCGCATCAAGATCGCCGCGAGCAGCGCTTCTTCGCTTTCATCGCTGGCTTCGATGACGGTGAGCCCGTCGAGCGCGTCTCGAACAAAGCTTGCCATGTCGCCATTCGGGGCAAGCTGCGTGAGGTTTGAGGTCCAATCCGCCGTGCTCTGCGCGGGTGCGAGCGCTTGATGGATCAACCTGCGCCGTGCGGACGTATGGTCTGATGACATAGACGTCGACCAAATGCATCCCCAATTTGCGCTCGCGAGCACTTTGACGGCGCTCGAATTGACCACAAATGATGTCAGCATTTGGTCGACGTCTATGTCATCAGACCATACGTC
>JBCBGJ010000167.1:0-5834 GCA_038526925.1 Pseudomonadota bacterium | reverse complement strand
GGGGGGATAGCCGTCCATCAGTTCTGGACGAAAGCCATTGGTCAAACCCAGATAACCTGAAAGACAATACGTCCTACACGCGCTCAAAGGCGATCGCGGAGAAAGCGGCTTGGGATTACATTCAAGGCGATGGCGCAGGACTGGAGCTGGCGACGATCAACCCAGTGGCGGTGCTCGGCCCAGCGATGAGTGACGACGTATCCGCATCGCTTGAGCTTGTCACTCAGGCCATGCTCAACAAAGTTCCGGCCTTTCCAAAACTCACTTTTGGAATCGTCGATGTTCGCGACGTCGCGCTCGCGCATGTTGCCGCCATGGAGTCACCGGACGCCGCTGGTGAGCGTTTTCTGGTTGGAGATAAGATCCTGAGTTTCGCCGAGATTGGTGACATCTTGCGAGAGGCCTATCCAGACCGAAAGCTTCCCAAAGGAGAGTTACCGAGCTGGCTGGTGCGCATGCTGACAATCGTTAATCCTGCCCTGAAGCAAATTCTGCCTGAGCTTGAGAAAGAGCGATCCTTTTCGAATGAAAAATCAAAGCGTGTGCTGGGCTTGGACTATATTCCGGCCAAAGAGGCTGTCTTGGCGAGCTCTAATTCTCTGATTGATCTCGGCGAGCTTTAACCTGCCATTGCCAAATTAGGTTTAGACACCTACATCGGCGTCAGATTGAGGAGTCGGCGATGCAAAAGCACGTCATCTGTTGCGTCTGTATCTGCGGCTAGGGCCCCCGCCTTAGCCAGCCTTTCGCTTTACCTCTTTTTCCCTGACAGATGAGTTCGACATGTCTATCCGCCTTTACGATTCGTTGAACCGCGAAAAACGCGTTTTTGAGCCCCAAGATCCTTCTCGTGTGACGATGTATGTCTGCGGACCCACGGTCTATAACCGCGCTCACATCGGAAATTTCCGGCCAGTTATGGTCTTTGACACCCTGTTTCGCCTGTTGCGATCCACCTATGGCGAAGACGCCGTGGTCTATGCGCGCAACGTGACCGATATTGAAGATAAGATCATCACGGCCAGCCAAGAAACGGGTGAATCAATTGAAGAGATCACAACCAAATACGCGAAGATCTATGATGAAGACGCGGCAGCGGTAAACGCGCTGCCGCCTACGATTGTGCCTTGGGCCACCGATCATGTTGGGGAAATGCTCGACATTATCGAAACGCTGGAGCGCAAAGGGTATGCCTATGCGACCGATGCGGGCGTGTTCTTCAATGTGCCGCAAATGGAAGATTATGGCCGGCTCGCGAAGCGCAAACCAGAAGACAATCAGGCGGGCGCCCGGGTCGATGTCGATCTCGGCAAGCGCGATCCGTCTGATTTTGCGCTTTGGAAGTTTGCGAAAGACGGCGAGCCTGAAGACGCGATCTGGGACAGTAAGTGGGGTCGCGGCCGACCGGGCTGGCACATTGAATGTTCCGCTATGGCCACCAAGCATCTCGGCAAAACAGTCGATATTCATGGCGGCGGTGTCGACCTCCAATTCCCTCACCACGAAAATGAAATCGCGCAATCTGAGTGTGCGCATGGTCAGACCTGGGCCAATTATTGGATGCACAATGGCTTCCTCGATATGGGCGGCGAGAAAATGTCGAAATCTCTCGGCAATGTCGTTCTGCTCAATGATCTTCTGGACGATTGGGACGGCGAGGTCATCCGGTTCGCTATGCTGAGCGGGCACTACCGCGCGCCGCTCGATTGGACCAAGGATTTGCTCGAGCAAGCGAAAGCGACGCTGAACCGTATTTATGGCGCGCTGCGCCGGGTGTGGGACGCTGAAGGCGGTGTTGCTGCTGATCGCGGCGTACGCGATGCGTTGAGCGATGATCTCAACACGCCAATCGCTCTGGCCGAGCTGTCTCGGCTTGCTGGCGCCGCCAATAATGCTGCGGATCGTAAAGACGCTAGTGCGATGGCAGAGGCGCGCGCCGAACTTCTAGCGGCGGGCGCGCTGCTTGGATTGCTCACCCGGACTCCAGCTGAGTGGGAGCAGGGCGGCGACAGCGATGAGAATGCGCGCATCGACGCCATGGTGGCGGCGCGGGTTCAGGCGCGTGCGGACAAAAACTGGGCCGAGGCTGACCGTCTCCGCGATGAACTCGCCGCAGAGGGCGTGGAGATTATGGATGGAGCCTCTGGCGCAACCTGGCGCCGGGTTTAGGTTTCAGCAATGACGGCGCCTGATCCCTCGAACGGGTATGAGGCGATCGCAGCCGACTTCATTGAAGCCCGCTCTGATATTGGCAGTGACATCGTAAGGTCTTGGGCCGCGCGCCTCGAAACAGGGGCGCGCGTGCTCGATCTTGGGTGTGGCCACGGAGACCCCAATATGCCCGTGCTATTGGAGGCGGGTTTGCGAGTCTCCGCAATTGATGCGTCCCCGCATTTGCTCTCGGTGCTTCGGGACCGATTTCCCGAAGTGGAGACAGCCTGTGAACCTGTAGAGACGTCCGACTTTTTCGGACGCCAGTTTGACGGAGTTCTAGCGATTGGTTTGATCTTCCTCCTGCCTGAGGGCGCGCAAGGCGAGCTCACTCGAAAAGTATCGAAGGCGCTTCACCCGGGCGGCAGATTCCTCTTTTCTGCGCCAACGGAGAGAGGGGAATGGGAAGACCTGCTGACCAAACGTCGCTCGCAGTCTCTTGGTGTGCCTGCTTACACGTCGCTTTTAAAAGAGGCGGGGTTCGATCAAATCGAAAGCCTAACCGACCAAGGCAACTCGCATCACTATAGTGCGCGGAAGGTTTAGTTTAGGCGCTGCGCACATCGCGCATTTCGAGAGCCGCACGCCGCAAAGCGGCCTCGGCGGTGCTAAGACTGGTTTCAAGATCTCGAAGCGTTTCATCCGAAACTTTCAAGAGATCATCCTTGGCCCACACAACCGCGCGCAGCATGTCTGCGATATATTCTATATCGGTCGAGCCTAATGCTTGCTCATTCATGTCACATTCCTCGGCGAACCTTTTCGCCTCAACAGCGACGGGCCCCTACAGCTTTCCCGTAGAAAGCGAAACCAAGTATTTGCAGAAATTTGTGACTATTTGCAGTTAAGGTATATCATTGGATGGACGCCCAAATGGCTCGCGTGGCCTGTATTTTCATCAGCTAAGAGCCCAAAAAAATTGTCAGGGCGATGGCCTTTGCCCTACAGAGTGACATGACCCAAGTTCGAAACCTTCGCACTTTGTTGCAATCGCTTTGCTCTGAAACGGAAGGTGAAACGGTCTCAGTCGGCGACCTAATGAATGCCGTTGGGCGACGGTCTTACGGACCTGTGATCCTACTTTTAGGGTTCATCGCGATTAGTCCTTTGACGATTATTCCAGGCGCAAGCGTATTGGTCGCTGTGATAACGCTCATCTTTACGCTGCAAATGGTGTTTGGGCGTCCGTATCCCTGGATTCCCAAAAAGGCATTGGAATTCAGCTTTCCGCGAAAGCATATGGTCGCGGGGGTCGCCATGGCGGACAAGTATGTCGTCCAGGTCGACCGCTTCCTGAAACCTCGATTTGGCTTTCTGACGCGCCCGCCATTCGTGAATCTAGTTGCCTTAGCCTGCGTCGGTGCGGCTTTGGTGACGCTGCCACTCTCTTTTATTCCGTTCGGACCCGTGATCCCGAGCTTGGCTATTTTGCTGTTTGGCTTAGCGATTACCGCACGCGACGGATTCATCATTATCCTAGCAGGCGCCAGTTTAGCGGGTGCCTGCTATTTATTGGTGCGAGTCTGGGCCGTACTGCCCTTCGCTTAGCTTCGAGACGTTTCGATCGGCATATAGATGAGTTGCTCTGCCGTCGCATTGAGCGCGCTACGCACCCGGTCAATCTCGGTCTTTTCGAGTTTTGGTGAGTACAGGCTCACAGATTTTGAAACGGCTCTTTCGCCATCAACGCCAATGCCATCGCGGCAATTATTGTCCTGTTCTTTACGGAACCGGCTGGTGCCGCGAATACAATTGTCGAGCACGTTCGGGGCGCTCGCTGTTTCGTCGAGGGCTTCTTGAATGACGAGGCGCCCGCCAAAATAGGCTTGGCCTGGCTTGAGAGAAAATGGCGCGGCAGCCTGCGAAAGAAGATCGAATGTCTCTGTGCCGCGATGCCCATCGACGCAAGTGATCTCACCAAATGAATAGTCACCCGGAGACAGCTCCGCGGCGCTGAACGCCCCATTGCCAAATACAAGCTCGGTCGGAGCGTCCTGTTCATTGGAAACCAATTCGATTTCCAATTGAGCGCATTCGAGATTGCTAGAGACTTCCAAAACATACGTAGAAGGCGCGACTTTCGTATCGGCGGACGCCGAAAAACTTGCACCACTCAAAATTACACCAAGTATAAGTATAGACTTCATAAGCTCGACCTCGCTTGCTGGACTGTAACTATACTCGACAGCGCTTTCACATCAAGCCAAGGTTGACGAAGATTTTAAGAACGCCCATCTAGCAGCCATGGTCGATCTATACCACAACCGCGTCTTAGAGCTTGCAGCCGACATTCCGCATGTCGGAACCCTTGCCGATGCGCATGGCTCGGCGACAAAAGTGTCCCGTATTTGCGGGTCGACTGTCCGCGTGGATGTGAAACTCGCCGAGGATGACGACACCGTTTCGGCGATCGCCGTTGATCCGAAAGCCTGCGCGCTTGGGCAGGCTGCGACAGCGATCCTTTCCGAACACGCTGTCGGAGCGACGTATCAGGAACTGGTTGCCGCGCGAGATGAGTTGCGGGCGATGTTAAAAGACGGCGCCGAGCCTCCAAAAGGTCGATTCTGGGAGCTTCGTCATCTTGAAGGCGTGCGGGATTATCCACCGCGTCATGCGTCGACGATGCTCGCATATGAGGCGATCTTGGAAGCGATAGAGACCGCCCGAACCAGTCGGGCTGCGGCAGCTGACGCGCTGCCCGCGGCCTAACTCAGAGCATCTTCGGGGCTGACGCCCTATTCGCCTGAGGTCAAAGCGTTTAAACCCGTCTTCAAGGAATCACAGGGACACCTCTCCTATGTCCGCGTTTCGTCGCTCTTTCATGTATGGGCTTTTGCGAGCCTATAAACTGACCTTATCCCCGGTCTTCATGCTGTTTGGCGTTCGCTGCCGGCATCAACCGACGTGTAGTCAGTATTGCGCTGAGTGCGTTTCGCTGCATGGCTTCTGGAAGGGTGGGTGGATGTCGCTCGCCCGCTTCCAGCGATGTCGCCCGGGCGGCTCACGAGGCTATGACCCAGCGCCCTTGGAAACACAACAAGCCCCATTTTGGGCACCATGGCGCTACGGCGATTGGGCTTTGACAGAACGCCCATTTCCTGATCATGGGCCTGACAAGAAAATAAAAGAAGACGAAGATGATTAAAGTCACGCTTCCAGACGGCGCGGTCCGAGAATATGAAAACGGATCCAGCGCCTATGATGTCGCTGTGAGTATTTCCAACTCACTGGCAAAAAAGGCCCTTGCGGCGAAAGTAGACGGTGAGCTGTATGATCTCACGCGCCCGCTAGAGGGCGATGTTGAGCTCGCGCTGATCACAGCGAAAGACCCTGAAGGTCTAGAGCTGATCCGTCACGACGCAGCGCATATTTTGGCGCAAGCTGTTCAAGAGCTGTTTCCAGGCACACAGGTCACAATCGGTCCTGTGATCGATGACGGCTTTTATTACGATTTTGCGCGTGATGAGCCTTTCTCAACGGATGATTTTGAGAAGATCGAAAAGAAAATGGCGGAGATTGTCGACGCCGATTACCCGATCGTGCGCGAAGTTTGGGACAAAGACCAAGCCATCGAAACATTCAAATCGATCGGCGAGGATTACAAAGCCCAGATTATCGATGAC
>JBCBGJ010000166.1:0-5833 GCA_038526925.1 Pseudomonadota bacterium | reverse complement strand
AAATCCCAGACACACCAGCCCACGCAAAGCTCGCCAACATGGCCGCCGCGAGAACAACCGCCAATTTAACATCGCTGAACCAGAAGAATGCAACAAGCCCAACTCCGATGGCGAAAATGATACCGTTGACCAGCCCGGTCAGGGTTTCGCGGATCACTGCCCGGCGACCGGCTTTGCCCTCCATCTCCCGCTCAGCAATCGCGCGAACTGCTACCGCGAGACCTTGGCTGCCCGCGTTACCCGCGAGCGCAGCAACGACCGGCATCAAAATCGCCAACTGAACCAGGCGGTCCAGCGTTCCTTCGAATAGCGCGATAATGGCGGACGCTATGAAGGCTGTGATCAGGTTTATGCCGAGCCAGGGTGCCCGCGCTTTGACGGATTCCCAAACTGTGTCCGAACCGTCTGCCGACGACACGTTTGCCAAAGCGAGGAGGTCTTCGGTGTTCTCTTCCTGAATGACGTGAACCATATCGTCGACCGTAATCATGCCAACGAGCCGCCCGTCATGGTCTTTCACAGGCGCCGAAGCCAATGCATATTTCTGGAATTGGTAAGCGACTTCCTCTTGGTCCTGATCGACATGAATGTCGGAGTGGAAGGTCTCCATAATGTCGGCAAGTTGGATCTCTCGCTCCGTCCTCAAAAGCTGCGACAGCAGAACATATCCGAGCGGCCTATTGGTCGGGTCAACGACATAGATCTCATAGAAATCTGTTGGGAGATCTTCTGCGTTCTCGCGGGCATAATCAATTGTTTGCCCGACGCTCCAAAACTCCGGTGCCGCCAGAAACTCGCGCTGCATCAGACGGCCGGCAGTATCTTCCTCAAACTCAAAGCTCGCCTCGAGCACCGCGCGATCTTCTGGCTCTAGCTCTTCAAGAATCCGTTCGCGGCGATCTTCGTCTAGATCTTCCAGAACCGCGGTTGCATCATCGGTTTCAAGCTCATCAAGAGCTTCGACCACCGCTTCATCCGACATCACTTCAACGGCGTCTTCGCGATACTCTTCCCGAAGCTCGATCAAAATGTCAGCCGGTAGCTCACCGCCCAAAAGATCCATGACAGCTTCAAAACGTTCACTGGACAGCTGTTCTAAGAAATCCGACGCATCGGCGGGGTGTTCGGCCTCGAGCAATCCGCGCACCTGTTTCGCAGCCCCAGCATCAATTGCCTCGCGCAGTTCCGCAATCAGCAACTCACGGCGCTCTTCTGCAAGTTCAGCTTGGGTTTCGGGCGTCTCGCTCATAACGCCTCTTTGGCTTGATCGCGGGATGCGCGCAAGCCGTTTCTGATACCGATTTCGAGCAAATATTGAGCTGCCCCGCCTAAGCGAGATACTCTTGATCGCTGGCTCAGCTTGAAGGTGAATGAGGCTCGCCGTACTGCCGACGGCTCATAGCTGGGAAAGCTATGGTAGCACTGCGTCAATGCTTCGATAGGCATTGATCACGGCGGCTTCGCCTGCGGTGCCCGGTAAGGCGTTTCCATGCTCCATACCAACAATGCCGTTGAACCCTTTGGCATGAATATGCGCCAGAACGTTGTGGTAGTTGACCTCTCCCGTCCCTGGTTCTTTGCGCCCCGGATTGTCCGCCATTTGGTAATACACCGTATGATCCCAAGCGAGATCTATGGTTGGGATCAGGTTCCCGTACTCGATTTGCTCATGATAAATGTCGAACAGGATCTTACATTCCGGTCGATCGACCGCTGTGCAGATTTCATAGGCTTGCGCGACACCGGACAGAAACACGCCTGGATGGTCGCGACGCGTATTAAGCGGCTCGAGCACCATAGTCAGACCAAGCGGCTCATAGATATCCGACGCGCGTTTCAGAAGCTCAATGATATTCGCCGTCTGGAATCCGAGCGGCAATCGCGGATCGACGAAGCCCGGCACCACAGTGCTCCATTTGGCGTTCACGCGCTTCGCGCTATCGGCCTGCTTCGCGATCAAAGCGAGGAAGTCATCGCGATGTTTCGGGTCAGCGCCTGACATGACAGGCTGGTTAGACCAGAACCCATCCGGCATCCCCGCCACGTAGACACCCATCTCCATGTTTCGCGCCGCGAGCACTTCGCCAATCCGATTCTGTTCTTCAACAGAGCGACCTGCGAGGCCATTATCTTCCCACGCTGTGAAGCCTTGATCGGCCGCGAAATTGATTTGATCGATAATGTCATCGCCCGCCGAATGACGGAACATTCCATCATGTGGGGCAAACTTCATCCGAAATGTGCTGGGCTCAGCTTCTTGCGCCGCCACAGCGCCGTTCAATCCAACCGAGCAAGCCGCCGCGGACACAGCGCCGGTCGCGGCCGCGCCGAGTAAGAGATGGCGCCGATCGATCATGACAGCGGCCTTAGCCAGATATTGCGGTAATGCACGGTCTCGCCATGGTGCTGCAAAGCGAACGGCAGTTTCGCCGCGTGCGCTTCATATTCAGCAACGTTGCGCCAAACGGTGATGCCAAGCATCTTCTGTCGATTATGCACCAAAACGCCATTGTGCAGAACAGTAACGTAAGCCGGTTCAACCAGCGCGCCGTCTTCATCGAACTCAGGCGACTCAAAGACGATATCATAAGATTGCCATTCCCCGGGCGGACGGCTCGCATTCACGAGCGGCGGCTTCCAACCATAAAGCGATGCGGCGGAGCCATCGGCATAGGTCTCGTTTTCATAAGAGTTGAGGACCTGCACCTCATACTTTTCCATGAAATAGACGCCGCTATTCCCATATTGTTGACCGCTGGCATCGCTGGATGTCATCGGCACTCGAAACTCCAAGTGCAACTGGAGATCGCCATACGCCTCTTTGGTTCGAATGCCGCTGATCTTTGCGCCGTCCGGGGCGCGATCTCCGGATGCATTGGTCATCAGCACGCCATCAAAGACCGGCCAAAGCTCAGCCCCGTCCGCCTGCACCTCCCAGGCTGAGAGGTCATCTGATCCGTCGAATAGGACGATGGCGTCGGCTGGCGGTGTTGCCATTTCATTTTGCGTCGCGCTTCCCGGGGTGACCACCGGGGGCAGCGGCCGCGTTGAGTCATGGACGCGCCATTCGTCGCCGGGCAGGAATGGCGTGGTGCCGCCATTATCGTCCGCCAAGGCAGAGACACAGCCTGCGCTCAGCGCCAGGATGAGCGTTAAAGATAAGCGATGAAACATAGTAACTCCTCTGGCGCGCCGCCGCGCCGCCCATAACTATGATGTGAATAGCGTTCCGGCTTGTTCGTAAGGGTATGCGCCGTCAAATCGACCAGGTACGGGCAAGTAAATCCGCTCCACCGTCATGCCGATTTCTGACGTATAATACCCAGCCAGAGTGAGCTGTTTGATATGCTCGAAGAACGCGTTCCCACCATCCTTCATGAGCGGCATGTCGCCATCATGCAGGCGCTGAACAATCGCGGCCTGTTTAGTTGCGTCTAAATCAGCAAACGCGCCGCCTTCCGCGGCTTCGGCAAAGGCTACAACTTGTTTGAGCCCAACCAGAAAGTGCGTACGCTCATCTTTGTCATACCACTCGCTCAGCATGAACTCGATATACTCAGGAACCCCAGCGGCGATAGCGCCAGGCGTATCCGTGGTTGGAATAATGATCTCACTAAGGGCGGCAACCGCCGCGCGCTCTGTCTCGAAAAACAGATCCGAGCCGCCAGTGAAGTTCACCGGGTCCACGTCAGCGTGCGCCTGGATAACCCGCTGCAAGGGCATAATCATCTGCGCGCCGAGAGCAGTGCTCATTATGACAAGAAACTTTCGTCTATCCATGATGCCCTCCTCCTAAATCTGGCCTGATTGGAACAATTCGACCGCGTGATCGGCCCCGCGCGCCGTGAAGGCCATATAGGTCATAGTCGGATTGACCGTGCCGGCAGAGGTCATGAACGCGCCATCGGTAATGAAGACGTTCGGCGCCACGTGCATCTGGTTCCATTTATTGACAACCGACAATGTTGGGTCATCGCCCATACGGGCTGTGCCCATTTCGTGAATGCCAATCCCTGGACGCCCGAATTCGGACCGCACTTCGATATCGACGAAGCCCGCCACTTCCAGCATTCGAGCGGCCTCACGCGCGATCTCCTTCGCCATCTTTTTCTCGTTCTCGCCCCATTCCACTTCGAACCGCATCAGCGGTAAGCCGAGATCGTCCGTCTTGGTCTCATCCAAAAACGCGCGATTGTTGTGATAGGGCAGAACTTCGCCAAAGCCATGCAGCGGGATTCGCCACGCGCCCGGCACACGCAGCTGTTCTTTCAACTGCGCTCCAAAGCCGGAATAGTCCTGAGGGCCACTGCGTCCGCCGCCCCAGGCTTGGTAATTGTAGCCGCGAATAAAATCCGCATCTTCATCGGGTTCTGCGTTGATGTTCCGAAAACGCGGAATGTATAGGGATACCGGGCGCCGTCCGTACTCCATCAAATGGGTATGACCTGGCAGTGTACCCGTCGCGCCGGCACCGAACAGATGGTCCATAACGTGCCGCCCAACCATATCATGCGTATTACCAAGCCCATTCGGCATCGCCTCTGACTTGGACTGCAGGAGAAGCTGCGTCGTGCCGAGACAAGACGCGCAGAGGAACACGATACGCGAGCGGTAAATGGTCTCTTCTTTAGTGTTCGTATCGATGACGCGCACACCGGTGACACGCTGGGCCTCAGCATCATAAAGAAGCTCCGCCACCGTCGCATCCGCGCGAAGCGTCAAGTTCCCGGTTTTCTGTGCGGCGGGCAGTGTGGTTGCCTGCGTTGACGGCGCCGCACCGTACGAGCAGCCATTTCCGCACTGATCTCGGAACTGACAGCGCCCCCGTCCTTGCTCAGGACGATCTTCCATCAAATTCATCGTCCGACCGACGGTGATCGCGCGCCCAAGCGTGCCTTCGACTTCGCGTTTGAATTGCTCTTCGGCGAAGTTCAGCGCGACCTGTCCGGTAAACTCACTATCGGGCAATTGCGGCAGACCTCGCGCTTCGCCCTGGACGCCCATAAAGCGTTCCACGTAACCATACCAAGGTTCGATATCGTCATAGCCGACCGGCCACGGGATGCCATGCCCATCGCGTTCATTGGCTTTGAAGTCGAGATCGCTCCAACGATACGTCTGGCGGCCCCAAACAATCGACTTGCCGCCGACCGCCCCTGACCGCGCCCACATAAAGGGGTTGTCTTCGTCTTTGATATACGGAAACCGCGTGTCATCGTTCCAGTATTGAGACGTCCACGGGTTTGCGGGCCATTGTTGGAAATGTTTTTCTTGTGCGCCAGGTGCCCACCTGCCGCGATACGGCATTTCATAGGCAGGCGTGCCTTCGTACGTATAATCCACCCCATGCTCGATCATCCGTCCGCGATCTAACATCAGGGTCTTCAAGCCTTTTTCGGTTAGTTCTTTCGCAGCCCACCCCCCTGTCGAGCCAGAACCAACGACGATCGCATCAAAATCATACTCGTCGGCCAAAAAAACCTCCCTTACACGTAACCTGAACGCTCTTCGTCGTTCTGTTGTTAGCGGTAACGTATCAGAGAGAAATTGAATGCCAAGTCCAGATCGCGTGGGACGAAGCAAAGACGAATATACACGCTCTGCGCGCGGCTCAATGTGGGTTTCGGCTCTAGCTCATAAACCCAAGATCAGACTGATTGAAGTTTGAAAGGTTCGGCAAAGCCGCGGCAAGTTCAGATGGGCTCAACCCGAACCACTTACCCAAGGTTGCCGCATACTGCTCAACAGATGTGCTTGGGATCAAACGACCGCGGCTTGGCGTATAATTATCTGAATCGGGCTCTGCCGACGGAAAGTCACCATACATGCTCTG
>JBCBGJ010000165.1:0-5892 GCA_038526925.1 Pseudomonadota bacterium | reverse complement strand
CGCCGAGTTTGAAGCGGCAATCCATGCGGCCGTTGAGGATGGTGAAAGCCTGACCGGCACGCGAATGACCGAGCTCTACACAGATATTTTCAATCGCTATTACGGCGTTGAAGAGGGCGTCACAGTGGTGCCTGAGAGCTATAATCTCGAATGGGCCTATATCCCGCACTTCTTCTTTGATTTTTATGTGTATCAGTATTCCACGTCGCTTGCGGCTGCGGTCTACTATGCAGACAAGATACGTGACGGAGACGAAGCAACCACTCAGGCCTATCTTGAAATGCTTGAAGCAGGCGGGTCAGCGCATCCGTACGATCTCAAGCTCGCTACGGGTTTGGATATGGCGAGCCCAGCGCCATATCGCGCGGTTGAGGCGCGGATGAACCGGATTATGGATGAGATTGAGGAGATCCTCGATCGCCGCGATTCCGGCCAAGCCGCCCCGGCGCGTGCGACGGTGACACTCAGCAATCCATGCGGGGTCGGCGAAAGCTAGGCCGCTCGCTTAAAGGCAGGTCAGCGTTCCTGCATCGATATAGACATCCGTTGGATTTGAGTTGGGGGGTAAAACCACCTCGCAGCTCTCATCCACGGATTTTCTTGCGGTGATGCTGTCGCCCGGGCTGGCATCGATCTGGAAATATCCGTCGGGTCCTGTCGTGCCGAGTATGGCGCCGCCCAGCTCCAGAAAGGCGTCCGGGATTGGGGTGCCCGTTCCATCTACCAGGCGCGCAAAGATGATCGTGATCGGGCGGACCTTACGCGCGAGCCCGATGACATTGCCCGGATAGGCGACAAGCCGATCTGTGTGTTGTTCATAGTCCAGGTTTCGGGTGCGCTCGGGTTGGATGCCGACATCGTAGATTGAGAACCCGCGCAAGGGGACGAAAGCATGGCCACCGCTCTTGGCAACAGAGCGCGTTCGGCGATCGACTTGGACGCCTACTGGGCTGCCCGGCGGACCGTTTACGCTCACTTGCGCGCCGGACTCCTCACGCGTCGAAACGAAGGAGATGCCTTGTCCGCCGAAGACCAGGCCAGAGCGAACATCGATCAAGGCCGTGTTTTGGTTTTGATAATCGCGCCGCCCGTCCAAGGTCGCGCTCAACCGCGGAGAAGAATAGTTGATGCCCGCGCGCGCGCCGAGGTGCTCGTCATGGCGCAGCGCGCCGAAAAAGGACGTGCGTGACACGCTGGTTCGATTCAGGTCAGCGCGAAGCGTTGTTTCCGCAATGCGGATGTTGGACGTTTCACCCGTATCGGTATTTTTCGTCATACTGGAATCGTAGCGCGCCTGAACGCTGGTGCGCGGGATGAATTTGATTGGGCGATTGAAGGATCTTGACAATCGAACGCCAAAGAAGCGCGACTCCCGGCCTGATCCCCACTCTTGGCGAAGTGACAAGTTCAAGCGCCACTTGCGCCGGTCGAATAGGGTGATGTCCACGAACGGGCCGCCAAACCAACTCTCAGTCCCGTTCGAGCCTTTGCGATAGAAACCGCGCACGCCGAAACGGCCCCATCTGCTGCGGCGATTGGCCGATAGGGAGGCTTGTTCAAAGTTTGTGAAGAATGGCACGAAGGCCGTGTTGTCAGTCGTGTCCATGGGCTCTGCAACATCGAGTTTGCGGAGAGAGCCGTTAAACGACCAATCGCGGAACTGCGTATAGGCGTTTGCGGAAAACCCATAGGTGCCGTCATCGGCTGCAAGGGTTGAAACTGCGGCGTTTAGGCCTCGAACTTGAGTTGTGAGGGACGCTTCCACAAATCCGATGTCGTCGGTCAGGGTGGCATCTATGCTGAGCCCGGCATTGGCGCTTATGCGTTGTTGGCGCCCAGCGGAGATGATCGGGGTTTCGCCCGTATCGAAGAAGCTATCTTGATTGGCAAAGGGCACAGCTTGGCCAATTTCGACATACCATTGCGGGGCGTCATTGGGCGGCAAGCGGCTGCTGGTCGAGAAGTAGCGGGTTTCTGTCCTTGTCTGTCCGCCTTCATCAATCACTAGATCGACCGTGTAAGAGCCGGAGGGGAGGCGGGTTGTATCTAGCTCGGTCTGTCCGGGTTCGATCTGCTGCACATCGATGGTTTGCCCGTCGCGCAGGATCTCAATTGTGGCGCTTTGGGAGACAGATATCTCGAGCGGTGAGGCGCTGAGGCGGTCTTTATCCATGCGCGTCAGCAGGGTGCTGCCCCAGCGCACCCCGAGCAATTGCCGGGAGCGGGACAGCGATCCGCCAAACGGAGTGGACCGCAGACCAACCGTCCAGGCGGTGTCATCGCCGACATGTGTGGCTTGCAGGGACTGGAGCCGGACTTGCGAACTGGTATTGGCGAAAAGCTGCGCGCGGACCGATTTGCGGCCGCGCCCGGCATTCGCGCCAATATTGTGGGTGCCGATGAAGCGCTCGCTGTCGAAATTATAGGCCGTGCGCGTATCAAACGAAGTGATCAGACCTGGCGCAATGGTGGGCGGCGGGAGGTGGCGGGCGCGCGGGTCGCGGGAATAGGTGTAGAGGTCGTTGATAAAAAGCTCGACCTGCAAGCGCGCAGGATCGAAGATCAGGGCAACGTCTTTGGGATAGATATAGTTGCATGGATTAGGCGGGCTCGGCGCGCTGCAGGATGAGGCTTCGTTCATCGGGTGCGTGCGGGCGAGGGCGCGGGCCACGGTCTCTGTATCGCGGATGCCGGGCAGCACTGCAACGAGGCCAGCGGCGTCTTCGAATGTGATCGTTTCCACATTAAACCTGGCGGGGGCAGAGGCGACTTTGCGGCCATTCAGCACGACATCGATAATGGTGAGATCGTCCGCCTCAGGCGTCTCCCAGCCCGGTGGCGGTGAAATCTGGACACGCTCCGCCGCCGCGCTCCAGGAGAGCGCCGCAGCGAATATGTTCAAAGAAACGCACCGTCCCCATCGCCAGAGCGGCATAAGACAGTCTCATCATGTTGAAGGGGATACGGTTATGGTGATCTTGGCGCTTGCTTGTCCACTCGTCTCGGCGAAGCTCGTTGTTTGATCGAGGGTCACAGAAACCTCTGTGGTTCGATTGCCTAAGCACGTCGTGGAAGATGCTGCCGGAATTGCATTTTTGCTCGCGCTGCCCGGAGTGTTGCTCATCGCCAAATTCACCTCATCGGTGACGCCATTCTGATCAGAGCTCAGAAATTTTATGGAGTAAGGATACATGGTTGAGTTATCGGTCAGAACCTCTGCTGCAATCTGCAAGTCGTATGTGGTGATAGGGCCGCTCATGTAGATGCATGGCGTGAATGATTGGGCGTTTGGATTATCATCTGGGGCGAGGTTAAACTCAACATTCTCCATATTGATAATCTGTATTTGTTGGGGGTCAGTGACGGAAAGTTTGATCTCAAACTCACCCTTCGATTCTGTGGCTGAGAGCGCGCCGTCTGAGGCTGCAATTACATTGTCCGGCAAAACCAGAAAAATGATGAGCGCCAGTAGGTACAGTTTCATGATTGGCTCCTTTGATCAAAATTCAACGGTTTGCGCTTCTCCGAAACCGCGCGCCGAAAAGGTAACTGGAGCGTCGATGGGAAGCTCTGTTGTCCATTCCAAGCCGGGCCACAGACGTTTTCCGCGAACGGGCTGACAAGGGGTGTTGTCCGCGGGGCATTGCTGGCCATCGGATAGAACGAGGTTTGAGTTTCCTCTATTCACCAAGGTGAGTTTTCGCCCATTCCTCTCGCCTACGAGGTCCGCAGTGGGGTATTCGGGGCGGGCAATGATGAGCGCCTTGAAAGCCAGTAGCGTGATCGCGACCGATTTATCCGCTTGAACGTCACCGATCGTTGGTTCGATGTGGACACGCCACGCTTTGTCGTTTTCTTGGACGTTCTCGAGAAGAATTACACGAACGACGCGCTCTTCATTTGGCTGCAATGCGATACGCCTCGGTGCGACAAGCAACCCGACTTGTTCTGGGTCCGGGCTTTCGAAATAGGTCTCCGGATAAATGCCGGGCTCGATAATTCGAGCAGCAGAAATATTTAGGTATTGGACCCGCGTTCCCGTGTTTCTGATCTTTATATCTTTGCGTGTGTCTTGGCTTTCTTCAAACATGACGATTGCGGGATCTACGCTGAGCTGCCCAGTAGCGTGGCCGCTCCCCAGTACGAAATAGGCGAGTGCGATAAGCACTTTAAACATCCGACACCCTGCATCGCTTACAAACAAAATTATATTGTTTAGAGCGTAGTAAATGCGGTTACTATGTAAACAAACCTAGAGTAGTTTTGCGAAGACAAATTAAAGGCAAAATTATACTGAAGAAGTTTTATGCTTCGAAGTGTATGGGCCGCTCAAAGTCTTTCGCGATCAATCTCGAGGACGCCAGCCTGCTGGGAGACGAAAGCTTGGTTTCTTCTTTGCGCGCGGAACGCCGGGGGTTGGGAAGGTGCCGTCGGAATAGGGACCATCCGGCTTTGCGCCCGCAGCAATGTCTTTCAGCTTGAGGGCAGCGTATTGGCCAGGGGCATTGCCTAGGCCATGGTCTTGCGGCGCGACCGCATCGATCTTGTCACCAGAGAGCGGGCGGAGCCATTCCCACCAGCTCGGCCACCAAGAGCCTGGCAATTCATCTGCTTCGGAAAGCCAACGGCCAGGATTTTCCGGAACGTCTGTGTTGACCCAGTGCTGATATTTCTCAGCGCTTGGCGGATTGATCACGCCAGCAATATGGCCAGAGCCGGCCAACGTGAAGCGGACATCGCCGCCAAAATTCTGCGCGCCTTTATAGATCGAGTGCCAGGGGCAAATATGGTCAGAGCGGCTGGCCTGAACAAAGATCGGAATCTTGATATCGCCCATGTTTACAGGCTCGCCGAAGACTTCAAACTGCCCGCTTGAGAGCTGGTTCTGATTGTAAAATTTGCTCAAATAAGTCTTGTGCGTCGGGCCTGGAATGTTCGTTTGATCGGCGTTCCAATAGAGCAAGTCGAAAGGCCGCGGCTGCTTGCCCATCATGTAATTGTCGACGACATAACGCCAGACCAGGTCAGCTGGGCGGAGCCAATTAAATGTCTCGCCCATCATCTCGCCGGGCATGATGCCATCATGCTCGTCGATGACTTTGTCGACTTGCTGCAGGCCTTCGTCGCCGGTGAATATTTTAAGCTCACCTGCGAGATCAAAATCTGATTGCGAGGCGAAATAGGTGGCAGACGCGATCCGCTTGTCGCCAGTCTTGCCCATATGGGCGAGAGCGGAGCTGAGCAGCGTTCCGCCGATACAGTAGCCAACCGTGTTGATTTTCTTCGAACCGGACTCTTTGGTGACAGCGTCAACGGCGGCGAGGATTCCCTGTTCGACATAATCGTCCCAGGTGTAATCCTTGGTCTCATCATCGGCTGAGCGCCAAGACACCACGAATGTATTCACCCGCTTCGAAAGAAGCCAACGGATCATCGAATTCTCGGGTTGAAGATCGAGAATGTAGAACTTGTTGATCCAAGGCGGGAAGATCAGCATCGGCCGCGCGCGCATCTTTTTGCGGCTCGGATTGTAGTGGATGATCTCAATCAGTTTGTTGCGGAAAACGACCTTGCCTTTTGCTGTCGCAACATTCTTTCCGATCTCATAGGCCTCTTCATCGGTCTGCGAGATCACGAGCCGGCCATCGCCGCGTTGCAGATCACCCCGCGCATTGCGTAGGCCCTCGAGCACGCTTTCGCCTTTGGTCTCAATCATCGCCCGGATCGCCGCTGGATTGGTGGCCAACATGTTGGTCGGCGCCATCGCATCGACAAACTGGCTCATATAGAAGCGGGCTTTGATTTTAGTCTCTTCATCAAGGTCGTCAGACACGGTGTCGATCAGACCTTGTAGCCACTCAGCATTCAGCATCCAAGCGCGGCGCATGAAGC